>CAYNWG010000038.1:1660-9680 GCA_964400865.1 uncultured Pseudomonadales bacterium | reverse complement strand
TTGTTTACCAAAATTGATGTTGGCGAACTTATCTACCGATCTGGTGGGCAACAATCTAGCATCGTAGTCTCCAATGGCTTTTTGAATGTCGCTCCAGATAATAACGTAGTCGTACTCGTGGATAGCGCCTTGCATAGTCGCGACATTAGCGTTCAAAAAGCCGAACAAGCCGTCAAACAAGCTCATGAAACTATGCGCATGAGTCAAGATAGAAAAGAATTACTCATGGCAGAAGCTTCATTGCGATTGGCTCTGCTTGAGATAAAAATTGCCAGAAAGACCAATCAATAGTAGTATTCCAGGACCGCGCTTGCACTTTGACTAGACTTTTGTATACTAAAGCACTTATATGTCAAAAAATAACCAGACAAACAGTCAAACCGAATTAACACTAGAAGGTTTAAATGAGCTCAAGGAAGAACTAAAAGAGCTTGAAGAAGTTAAACTTCCCACAGCAATTGAACGAGTTGCAACCGCTCGAGAGCACGGTGATTTATCCGAAAACTCTGAGTATCATAGTGCCAGAGACGACAAAGAATTAGTGGAAACAAGAATTGATCAAATCAAATCAATACTCGAAAACGCTGTAGTGGTCAAAGCTACTAAATCACACCAACATGTCGGAATTGGTTCACGTGTGACTTTGACAAAAAAGGGTAGCGCAAAAAAGATCGTGTATGTTTTAGTCGGAGAATACGAAGCCGATCCAGTCAATGGCAAAGTTTCAGTTGCTTCACCTTTGGGCAAGGCCCTGCTTAAGAAGAAGGTGGGGGATAGCGCCGTTGTGTCGGCTCCTGCGGGGAAAACTGAATACACCATCATTGAAATCAACTAATCGAAAGCTTACAAAAAGTATTTCTCCCCGCACAAAGTAGCTACTCAGCGGTGTTTTTGGTAAGATGACACTATGACTCAGCCACAATCTCCCCATTGGATCGATCAGGTCACTAACACTATTCTTGATTGGCAAAAAGAAACCAACCAAACTCAGCTGCATGTTGACGACATGAAAACGCCCTCAGGAAGAATTCATACTGGCTCTCTTCGTGGAGTGGTACTTCACGATCTAGTTGCCAAAGCTTTGGTAGAAAAAACTCAACCTGTTGATAGTACCTATGTGTTTAACGATATGGATTCCATGGATGGCTTGCCAGCCTATTTAGATCCAAGTGTGTATACCCAACATATGGGGAAACCCTTATATCAAATTCCGGTACCCACGCTAGAAGAAAGTGGACTAAGCTTAGATTTAATTTCGGATCAAGATAGGCTTGAATTAGAAAAAGCCACCAACTTTGCCGAGCTCTATGCGATAGATTTTATGCAAGCGTTTCGCAGGCTTGGTTGTACTCAAGAAATAGTTTGGAGTCATCAACTCTATGAGTCTGGTCTAATGGATGAAATTATTCGTGAAGCACTTGATGGAGTTGATCAACTAAGAAAAATTTATCAAGAAGTGGCGGATTATAAATTGCCAGAAAAATGGTATCCATTTCAAGTTATCTGTCCGCAATGCGGAAAAGTTGGGACCACACTTGTAACTGAATGGAATGGATCGGAGGTAAGTTTCACCTGTATGCCTAACAAAGTAACCTGGGCCCAAGGTTGTGGGCATGAGGGAAAAGTCTCTCCTTTTGGTGGCACCGGAAAGTTGCTCTGGAAGGTTGATTGGCCTGCCCATTGGAAAGCTTTGGGCGTCAATGTTGAGGGCGCGGGAAAAGATCATACTTCTGCAGGCGGCTCCAGAGATATGGCTAATGCCCAATGCCCGACTGTTTTTCACATCCAAACGCCATTCGATATTCCGTATGAATGGATCTTAGTGAGAGGGACCAAAATGAGTTCGAGTAAAGGCGTGGGAACTTCTGCTCGAGAATTTACTCACCTTTTTCCTCCAGAGATTGGCCGATTTTTATTTGCTTCACGGCACTATAACCAAGTAATTGACTTTGACCCATTTAGCATGGCAATTCCAGATTTATTTGATGAGTATGATCAAGCAGCCAGAATTACTTGGGATCAGGAAACTGGCGATAAACGTCAATCCAGAGCGTTCCAAGCATCTCAATTACAAACTCAATCAGATCCATACTTTTTGCCTCGTTTTCGCGATATTGCTAATTGGATGCAACATCCCGACCTAATTCTGAACGATAAATTCTCCGAGTTGAAAGGTTCCCCACTTACAGATATAGAACAACGAGAGCTTGAAAACCGATTAGTTTATGCTAAAGCCTGGGTTACCAACTATGCTCCATCTGAATATCAACTAACTCCAAAGGCTGATGTGCCACCTAAAACTACTCAACTAACATCTGAGCAGAAAACATATTTAAAAGCTGTTCTCCAACTCCTAGAACTGAATCATGCCTGGCAACCTGACGCGCTGC
This sequence comes from uncultured Pseudomonadales bacterium, assembly GCA_964400865.1. Classification (GTDB taxonomy): domain Bacteria; phylum Patescibacteriota; class Microgenomatia; order UBA1400; family PJMF01; genus DAOQVB01. The sequence goes on along the minus strand of CAYNWG010000038.1, from coordinate 7,290 downwards.
AACAAGCTCTGTACGAAACAGCCAAAAGCAGTCTTGGGGCAAAATTAGGTTTTCAAGCAATTTATCTGGCTTTTCTTGGTAAAACCGCTGGACCACGTGCAGCCTGGATGCTACTTGCTACCGATCAAGACTTAGTCCGCACTAGACTCAACTTACTATCTCAGGAATAAATATGACTGATCAAACTAAACTGCTACCACCACGTGAACAAAGCCAAGCATTGCTTGAGCAGTACATTAAGAATGAAGCTTTACGCCGTCACTGCAGTATGGTTGCGCAAGCGATGGAAACTTATGCAAAATTGCTCGATGAGGATGTTGAGCTCTGGTATCAGACAGGACTACTCCATGATCTCGATTGGGAACAATTTCCTGATGAACACCCCAATCGAGCTATTCAGGAGCTATTGGTAAATTATCCAGCCGAATTACTCCAAGCCATCGCTGCGCATGCACCGAGCAGAACTGGCAAGCAACCAGAATCACAGTTAGACAAATATTTATTTGCCTGCGACGAACTGTCGGGATTCCTTAATGCATATTCACTGATGCGGCCAGAAGGATTCGCTGGTATGAAAACTTCTTCGGTGCTCAAAAAATTAAGAGATAAATCTTTCGCTGCCAATGTGAATCGCGATGATATCCAACTTGGGTTTGAGTTAATTGAAAAAGATCCGAGCCAACACGTTGAGTTTTTAATTGCGACTTTCAATCGGCAGTAAATAAACTGATTGTAAAAACTTTCTGTTATACTATGATTTATTAGTATATATTAGTTAACTGATATATCATGCAAATTGATATAATTACGTTAATTATATGATGAGGAGTTTGGAAATTATGTCAGAAACAATTTTTGGCGAATTATCATTTGAAGATAGACTTGCAATATACACAGAGAGCATGAAAAAAATGGATAAAAGTCAAATACTGGAAGCGGCAGCTATCATTCCAGGAGGCAATTCCGATGCCCCTTTTGCTCCTATCGATCCTGCGATGGTAGAAGCGGCTAAAAAGATTGTAAGTGATATGGGATGGGGTGAGGAGCAGATTGGGTTAACGCGATTTTTAAACGGTCTTTAAAAAGTTGCTTTCCTAGTCAAAACGAGTGTAGAACATCATCACAGAAAACTTGTACTCGAATTGTGAGGTTTGTTTGAGCATGGAGCAGCAGACTATCTAGTGTATACTATCTGCAGTTAATAAAAGCACTTGAGGTGGTTTAGCAGCCACCAAAGCTGACCAGGGAAATCTGGTCCGGGTAAGCCCGTGATAGCAGGAATAAGTATTTAGAGGTGGCACCTTCCGCCACAGCGGAACCTCTTGGATGCACTAGTTGTGGTTACAATTAGTTGCAAGCCAAGAGGATTTTTTGTAATAAAAATACATAAGGACTACTATGTTAGATATCGCTTACATCAGACAAAACGCCGAAGAAGTAAAACGAGCGTGTACAAATAAACAGATTGACTCGATTGTCGTTGATCAACTACTTGAAATTGATGAAAAACGACGAACCTTGCAACAAAAAGTTGATGATTTGCGCCGAGACAGCAATGAACATGCCAGAAAGCTCAAGCAAAGTGTGGCAAATGGAACAATACCAACAGATGCCGATAAAGATCTGGGCAAAGAATTTAAAAATAAGCTGAAGGAGCTTGAGCCTCAACTCAAAGATGTTGAAGATAAATATCAAACGTTGCTTTATCAAATCCCCAATGTACCTGCAAATGATGTGCTGGTGGGTCCAGATGAATCTGGCAACCAGATGATTCGTCAAGTTGGCCAACCAAAAACATACAACTTCGATGTCAAGTCTCACGAAGAAATAATGACTAAGCTCGGTTGGCTAGATGTTGATAGAGCAGTAAAAATTGGCGGCTTCCGTTCCTATTTCTTAAAAGGTGATGGCCTTCGTCTTGAGCAAGCACTATTGAAAGTCGCACTCGATAGACTAGTTGCAGCCGGTTTTGAACCTATGTCAGTTCCCGTCTTAGTCAACGAAGATGCTATGTGGGGAACTGGTTACTTCCCCTGGGGTCAAGAGGATCACTACAAAACTCAAGACAACCAGTTTCTGACTGGCACAGCCGAGGTTGCTCTAACCGCGTACAAACAAGGAGAAACCTTAACAGAAAAAGAATTGCCTTTTCAAATTTGTGGAATTTCTCCGTGTTTTCGGCGAGAAGTTGGCTCGTATGGCAAAGACACTTCTGGCGTCATTAGAGTCCATCAATTTAATAAGGTTGAGCAAGTGGTCTACACCGTAGCTGATGAAGAAATTACCCGAGAATGGCATGAAAAAATGGTTGGTTTGGCCGAACAATTACTGCAAGATCTGGAATTGCCCTACCAAGTACTACTGATGTGTACTGGAGATATGGGCGCTGGTCAACGCAAAAAATATGATTTGGAAACCTGGTTCCCTAGCCAACAAAAGTACCGAGAAACCCACTCCGCTAGTTACTTTAATGACTTTCAGGCACGTCGACTAAACATCAAATACCAGGCCAAAGATGGCTCAACCAAATTCGTCTACACACTCAACAACACCATGGCAGCATCCCCAAGATTGTTGGCCGCAATCGTTGAGAACTATCAACAGCCAGACGGCTCGGTCGCCATACCTAAATTATTGACGTTTTAAGATCGACAAACAGCTATTCTTTTGGCATAATCAGGATCTTATGTTTAAGTTTCTTACCTCAATTTTTGATGATAATAAAAAAGCGATCAATCGATTCTCCGCTCAGGTTGAACAGATCAACCAACTTGAACCAGTAATTAAGAAACTATCTGATAAGGCTTTAGCACAACAAACAAAGAAGTTTCAGGATCAAATAGAAAAAGAACTAAAATCAGGAAAATCTGAAAAGGTAATTCTCAACCTGATGCTGCCAGAAGTCTACGCCACTATCCGCGAAGTATCTCGCCGAGTCATCGGCCTACGCCACTACGACGTGCAATTGATCGCTGGCATTGCTCTCCACGAGGGTACGATTACGGAACAAAAAACTGGAGAAGGCAAAACTCTGACGGTTACGTTGCCACTCTACCTCAATGCATTGCTTGGTAAAGGTGCTCATCTCGTCACAGTTAATGATTACTTAGCAGAAACTGGAGCGGGGTGGATGGGACCCATCTATCACTTCTTAGGCCTAACCACCTCCGTCATCACCCATGAAAAAGCCAGCCTTTATGACCCCAATTTCACTGGTGAGGATAGAGGAGATGAGCGCCTCGAACACTTTAAACCAATTTCTCGCACAGAAGCCTATGCTGCAGATATTACGTATGGAACCAACAATGAGTTTGGTTTTGATTATCTACGCGACAATATGGTGCAATCACTCAGTCAAATGGTGCAACGACCAGTTAACACTCATTTCTTCGCCATTGTTGATGAAGCAGACTCCATTTTAATTGATGAGGCTCGTACACCGCTGATTATCTCTGCCCCAGACTCTGAGCCTACCAAAAAATACTATGATTTTGCACACATGGTGACTTCGCTCTCAAAAGGAGCAGATTATTCGGTAGATGAAAAAGCCCGAGCGGTCACGCTCACAGACTTAGGCGTCAAACGCTTAGAACAAAAACTAAATGTAAAAAATCTCTACGAGGAAAACTTTGACACCATTCACCATGTTGAATCGGCTCTCAAAGCCAACACCATTTTTCAACGAGATAAAGACTATATTGTACGCGACAATCAGGTAATTATTGTTGATGAGCATACTGGTCGCCTTATGTATGGTCGCCGATATTCAGACGGTCTGCACCAAGCTATTGAAGCAAAAGAAAATGTCCCCATTCAGCAGGAATCTCGAACTCTAGCAACTATCTCCATTCAAAATTACTTCAGACTCTATAGCAAACTATCTGGTATGACTGGTACTGCCACCACTGAGGCTGAGGAGTTCAGAAAGATTTACGCCATCGATGTGATTGCGGTACCAACCAACGATACGGTTGTTAGAGCAGACAAAACCGATGTGGTCTATAAAACGGCTGGAGCAAAATATACTGCCATTGCCAATGAAATTGAAGCAATTCATCAAGAGGGTAGACCAATTTTGGTAGGAACTCGCTCCATTAATCACAACCAAATTGTGGCCGATTTTTTGTCTAGAAAAAAAATCACTCACCAAGTTTTGAATGCAAAAAATCACGAGAAGGAAGCTTTTATTATCGCTGATGCTGGTAAAAAAGGAGCCATCACTGTAGCTACCAATATTGCTGGTCGCGGAGTAGATATTGTGCTTGGTGGCGCCAAACCAGAACTGAAAGATTTTCGTAAAAAAACTGAATCAAAAGTTACGGCTACGGCTGATCAACTAAATTTGGCCAAAACACTAAACCTACCACCATCTATCGATCCCACCCAATATAAGCTTAAAGAATATCAGCAAGCCATGGAAAAGTGGCAATCGGACCACGATGAGGTCGTGAGATTGGGTGGCTTGTATATTCTTGGAACCGAGCGTCACGAATCACGCCGGATCGATAATCAACTGCGTGGCCGAGCTGGTCGTCAAGGAGATCCCGGTACTTCACAATTTTTTATCTCACTCGATGATGAAATCATGCGAATCTTTGGTGGTGAACAAATTTCTAAAATCATGGATATGCTCAAAATTGATGAGGGCCAACCAATTGAACACGGTATGATTAGCAAATCAATAGAATCCGCCCAGGTAAAAGTTGAGGGATTCTTCTTTGATCAACGCAAGCGTTTGGTTGAATTCGATGATGTCATGAATAAACAGCGTGAAATTACCTACATTCGCAGACGCCGTTTGTTAGAAGAAGGTTCAGTCTTAGAAAAAGGTGAGGCGATAACCTCGGAACAAGAGAAAGAAGTCGCTGGGCTTCGTGAACAAATTCAAGGATATGTAGATGAAGAAATTCGTGCTTTAGTTAGCTTGAATGCTCCTAAAGAATTCAGCACCGAAGAATTTACCACGATCGTGAAAGAATTTTGTAGATTGGTGCCATTTGATCAAGCTTCGCAATTACGACTAGAAAAAGAAATTTCTAAAATCAGTGACCCAGAAGAAATTACCGAAAAGTTACAAACAATTTCGCAAGAATTGTATGAACAACGGGAGAAAGATTTGGGCGAGCTGACCATGCGTCAACTCGAGCTCTATGTCACCCTCAGCACACTGGATGAAAAATGGATGGACCACATAGATGCAATTGATAGTCTCAGAGAAGGTATTTGGTTGCGAGGTGACAAGCAGACAGTGCTTTCTGAATATAAAAAAGAGGCATTTGGCATGTTCCAACAAATGCTAGGGGCAGTTGACTCAACAATCGCCAATCGAATTTTCCGCCTGCAACCTATTAGTCGAGAACAATTCCGAGCAACACAACAAAAACAATTAATAGAAAAAAAAGATGATGTTAACGAAGAATTGAGTAAAGAAGTGGCTGACGCCACCATCCCGAGCTCAACGCCCACTCAAATTAAAGGTGATACTCAAGATTTAGCCGCAGCTTTGCGTTCAGCCAAGGCTGTTGCAAAACCACAACCTGGTTCTAAACAGATGAAGATAGGTCGTAACGATGCGTGCCCGTGTGGATCGGGATTAAAATACAAAAAGTGCGGCTTAATCAATGCAGCTG
>CAYNWG010000038.1:0-1560 GCA_964400865.1 uncultured Pseudomonadales bacterium | reverse complement strand
TGCCCGTGTGGATCGGGATTAAAATACAAAAAGTGCGGCTTAATCAATGCAGCTGAGCATCGAGGATAAACACATCGTCATGGAACCGGACAAGAAATATTCTATTCAACAATTTGTTATTGATGTAGCTCGATATATCCGTCCCTATCGCACGCAATTCTTCATTGGAATATTCCTTCGCATTACAAGTGATGCAGCTCGATTATATCCAGCGTGGGCACTGAGCAGAATAATTGTATTACTTACCAATTCTGGAACAAACAACAACGCCGATGAGCTCCTGAGTATTTTTGTTCTGTGGGGGTTTGCGTATGCGTACTTCGGCTTAACCCACAACCTCTCAAAATTCTTTGGTTATCAGGTGGCAGAAAAAGCATCTCTGGATATTTACAAAGAAACCTTAGCTCATATTTTTACTCTTGATTTCTCTTGGCAAGAACAAGAAAACAGCGGTAATAAAATGAAGCGTATTGACAAAGGTCTTGATGGAATAAACATAACCATCCGAAGAATTTTTGACATTTTAATTTCAGTTTTGGTGAATACTGTTGGGATCGTGTTTATTTTTTTTGGCATCGATTTAACACTCAGCGCCCTGCTGGTCTTGTTTATGTTCACATACTACATTTTCAGTACGTTGCTACTTAAACGATCTATACGGCAAGAAAAAATAGTCAATAAAGCATTTGAAAATTTGAGCGGTATTACATTTGAAGCTCTCAATAATATACAAACGATTAAAGCGCTCTCTATAGATTGGGGCGTTAATGAATCTGTAAACTCGCATATTAGAAAGTTAATTCAAAACATAAAAAAAAGAATTTTTTTCTACCAATCTCAAGGAGCATTTCAGGTTATCTATCAGTCTATTTTCTTTTTTAGCATCGTATCTTGGCTCTCTTGGGATATCTTTCACGGAGTAAAGGATGTGGGGGTGCTCGTTTTATTTTTTGGATTGTTCAATAAAGTAAGTAGCGCCACAGAGGAACTGACTGACGTAACGCAGCAGTTAGCATTAGCTAAAATCTGGATTTCTCGCGCAATGAATATCTTAAAAACTAATCCCGAGATTGAAGATCCAAAGAAAGTCGCTTTACAACAAAAATATCCAACAGATTGGAAAACAATCAGAATTGAAAAACTAGGATTTGGCTATGGTAAAAAAAACGCTTTGAACGAAATTTCTCTGACTATTCAACGAGGAGAAAAAATCGGCATCGTAGGTCTGTCTGGGGCTGGTAAGTCCACTTTGTTTAAATTACTTCTAGACCTCTATGAAGACTATGATGGTGATATTTTTATAGACAACATTCCACTGAAAAACCTTCAACGCCAGTCATATATTGATCATGTAGCTGTAGTATTGCAAGATACAGAACTTTTTGACATGAGTTTAAAAGAGAATATCCAAATTGCGGGAGTCCCTAATGCTTCGCGACAAATAAATTTAACAGAAGTCATTCAAATGGCTCACCTTGACAGCGTCGTTGCTGAGCTTGAGAAGGGGGTTGATACTATTGTGGGTGAAAAGGGTATTAAACTTTCTGGTGGCCAGAGACA
>CAYNWG010000037.1:0-9703 GCA_964400865.1 uncultured Pseudomonadales bacterium | reverse complement strand
CGGTATAGTTTAAGTTGTTTCTGAGATAGTTTCATAACTGACAAATAATGGCGGAAGCGGTGGGATTTGAACCCACGAAGCCGTGAGGCTCACGCTTTCCAAGCGTGTGCAATTGACCGCTATGCGACGCTTCCACTTAATTAGATTGCTATTATACCCGCTATTTTACAATTGATTGATCGCTAATCCAGTTTAAACAAAATTGATCACTATTCAGTTTCTCCACAGCAATATCCTCATAAGATGTGGGAAACACATAGCTTTTTAGTTTTTTACCAGTGCACAATTGATCATCCAAAATATACAATTTTTGTCCACTATCTAGAATCGACACAATTGAGTTAAAGCTTCTGCCGGATTTTTCTGTCTCTGTTGGCTCCGTTCCAATGGCTGTTTGTCCAGTTTTGGCATGATCAAAATCAGACAACTCTGATTTACAATACTCAAAACTTGTTTCTGCAATCAGCACGCTCGCAGATGGGTTAACTTCACAGCCGCTCGTGAAGGTAACGTTATCGATGCTATATGTTTGTACCGGGGAACTTAAATCCTGTGCGGCATTTTGTGAAATCACTGCCTTGTTCTCATCTGTGAGTCGATTGCTGTATAACAAGTAGCTCCAGTAGTAGTAATTCGGTTGAGATACATGCACACTAACTTGTATTTCTGGCTGTTGTTGTGCAAGTAAAACCAGATAGCGGGCCACTAACCGTTCGTGGTAATTACTCCAATCTAAACTGATGACGGGGTATCGATAAAAATAAATATATGTAAAGTTGCCGATTGCCAGTAGATAGAGTGGTAAGACTATTGCCAAAACTAAACGATGTTTGAGTATCCAGGATAGGCCAACTCCAGCAAACACAATTAAGAGCGTGTAACTAAACATCGTACGAAGTAGATGCCATTCACTACCTGTGTTAATGAGCGTGGGGAGACACAACCCTAGAATTCCAATAAGTAGTATCATACCGTTAGCGCGGTGTTTGGGCTGACTCAGCAACCACACTATTCCGATGAGTATGAACACGCCTTCAATCCAATAAAAAATCCCATGAACCCAAACACTAAAGCCGCTGACCGCTGGTTCAATTTGCAGAAATAACAGGTTGAGATCAAAAGCATTGGCTAGCCGATCCAACATAAAATTCAAAGTAATCGTGGCTTTGTTGGTGTACCACTGGAGCAGTGGTGACACAAAGGCTTGGCGGCGTTCTAGGTTTACCAATTGAGCGATTTTTTCTGTGTCAGAAAAAATCGTCTTTCCCAATCGCTCACTCACTCCAGCTTGGTTTGGCAGCAACACTAAACCATAAAATATCGTTAATAAGAGGGAAAATAGCACTGCAACAAATTGCGGTAGGTACAAGAAAAAAACAGTTTTTATTTTAGTAATAATCAGTGCTTTTTTGCTTACAAACTGTGCAAAGTCGGACCAGGTTGGCAGTGTCTTACTCGCGGTGATCTTTAATAAAAGCACGATGGTAACCCAAGGAAAAAGCAATAATTTATATCCCTGATAATTAAAGAAACCAATGCCAAAAATTAGTATAGACAACCACTGCAGAGTTTTATTCTTTTGAACAAGAAACGCTGCTGCGAGCACATAAAACCAGAGTGAGTACCACACGTCGTATCCTAAGCGACTCATTTGCCAAAGTAATGGATTAAATACTGTGACTATACCAATGCCAATTGCAACATCTTTGCGCTTCCATAATCCATAAAAAAGCCAGGCAAGAATAAAGGGTAGGCTGATGCCCATTAGTGCTGATGTGAGGTGACTGCCAACTAGTGGGTTGGAGCTCAATAGAAAACCCAGAGCCATAAATGTCGCAGGTAATTCGGCGTACATATCATCAAAGGGTGAAATCATCCAGGGTCGATGGAGCTGGTCGAGTGTCGTGCCTTGAACCACATAGGATTTCGCTTGAATTGCATAGACCATTTCGTCATGAGGAATGGTGGCGGGTACGGAATTTAAGAGAAATAGCCGAGAAAAAATCAAAAAACAAATAATCGGTAGCCAGATGATTTTTTTTAGCATGATGACATAATCATACCATTCTGTCATACTCTTTATAGAGTAACTAATGAGCGAAAGGTTGTATGTCAGATGCGACTGTTACATTTAATAATGTTGATTTATATAAAGATGGTTGGAGTATTTTCAAAGAGACATGGAAACCATTGCTTTCTATTGGAGTTGTTTGGTTGATAATTGAGACTTTAGCCCAGTCCTCACTTAAATACGTAGATCAACAGGAAAATTCCTTACTTTCTTTGTCGGTGAGTTTGGCAAGTCTGGCACTAAGTGTAATTTTGCAATCAGGATTTATTGCTGCCTCTTTCCGGATTGTTCGCGAGAAAACTGCCGAAGTGAGTGATTTATTTGCCCAAAAACCTGTTTGGACGAACTATTTTCTGGCTTTAATTGCCTATCAACTACTTGTAGCACTCGGAACGATCTTACTCATTGTTCCAGGTATCTATTGGGCGCTTAAGTATAGTCAAGTTTTATATCTCATAGTTGATAAAAAAGTCGGAGTGTCAGAGGCCTTCAACATGTCTGGACGAATGACCCAGGGGATGTTGTTGAAACTATTGGGATTTGCGTTAATCTCTATTCCACTCAACTTAATTGGGTTGTTAGCTTTGGGAGTGGGTGTGTTTGTCACTTTGGGGATCACCGCTTTGGCCTATGTTTTATTGTATGAAAAGCTGTTACAAAGAATTGCGCCGATCAAAGTTGTTGCAGCAGTAAAAGAGACATCACCAGCTAAGCCTGTAACGCCAGTTAGCAAATAACAAACCTTTATCTAGTTGATTGTCGCAATTAAAAGCTTTAAATATTAAAGAATATGGATGAAACTACTTTAGTTCAAAATGAGAAAATCAGTCCTTCTTATTTGAATAAATTAACTATTAAAGTTGGAATATTAATTGGTGGTTTTATTCTTTTAGGTGTAACTTTTTATAGTGGAATGATTGTTAGTAGAAGCTTAAATTCACCTTCTCCAATTAATTCTATTTCTTCTCAACTCAGTAAAGATTCTCAAATTGATCTAGAGCCAACTGAACAACCACTATATCAGTCACCCATAACAAGCACCATTGGTCAAGATATACGAATTTATCCGTCACAGGAAAATCATTTTTCTTTTTATATTTATCCGTCTGATAGTACTGAAAAGTGCTTCTATGGGATAGTAGATAAATTGGGTTATGGATTCGATGTAAGTGGTGTGTTAGGAACAGATAAAATTTCTTGTTCTGATAACCAAGGTAGTTTGGCTAGTTCCTTTATCACTTGGGTAGATGGAGACAGATTCGTTATGAATGAGAAAGATGGAGAAATCAATATTGTAAATGTTGGAAAGTTTGAACTGGAAACCTATAATTATGATTCAGTTGAATATACATTTGTGGGTGTCAGTCGAACAGTGAAGTACTGGCTTTTTAGAAAAATTTCTCAAGGAAAAAGTGCTTCCTATGTTCTATTTGATAGAGATAATAAGATAGTATTAGACAATATTAGTTTTGACTCAAACGATAGGGGAGTTCTTTACGATGAGGTGAACGATGGGTTCTTGTTTATCAGTCGTACGTATACTGGAGAAATGGTTTCAGTTAAATTTGATTTTCTTTCGCTCAGCGACCTTTCGTTACGTACCATATTAACTACAGAACCTGTCGTAGCTCCCGGAAGAGGGTGCTATTCAGAATATTTACTATCACAACCTGGAGAAATTATACTTTCCCCCGGATGTTTGACTGTTGGCAATAATCACATCGGCTCAGACGGAAATATCCATATCAAACTTTAAATAAAGTTATTTTATTGATTGATTTCTCCAGAAATACTGGCGTCTAATTCCGAGCCAGTCATAACCAGTTCTCCTAGATAGTATTGTTGTAGCATTTCTTGAGCTTTGCTGGAGTGTGCGGTTCCTGATCCCATTGGTCTGGTCATAAATAATTCGGTGGCTTCTTTTCCACAGCCCTCTAAAATTGCAGCCCCACCAGGGTGTTTTTGCATGGCAATAAATGCTGTTACGTCGTAGACTTTATTTTCTACAATCATCCAGCAATTATCTGGAGTGCTATGGAGCGAAACCTCTTCGCTGGTGAGAGGTTTCGCAGTTCCTGAAGGTAGCGTAGAAACAGTTGCGTCTTCAATGATCACATTTTCATTCATTAGTTCTGTTTGACCCTCAATTTCTTCGGTACCAGTGGGTGTGGAAGACTGCGGTAAGAGTGAACACGCCGAAAGAGTCAATCCTGCTCCAATAATAATAAGTGCCGAAGTAAGTTTGGTCATATGCATTTGCTTTCAGTACTACTAAGAAGCTGATTGCGAATGTAACAGAAATACTGGTATTTTGACAAGTATAAAAAAGTAATAAATAAACAGAATTAATTAGCTGGCTTTCCTGAAAACATTGATTTGGGCAGCCCGTAGGTTTTTATCAGTTCTTGATTTGTTGCTGAATGACGAGCCAACACGATAATGCTTTGGTCTACATAGACGGGCTGCCAATCGTCCTCAGCAATTCGTTCAATAAGGAATGGTTGGCCCCAGGGTGTCGCGTCATGTCGGTAAAAAACAATACTTTGAAAATCGTACTGCGAAAGTAAGGCCAGCCATCGGTCCCGATTTTCTTGGGGCTCCACATAGTCATTGGGAAAGAAACCAGCGGGGTAGGCTTCGGGGCGATTGTCGGTGTAGACCGATAATCGCGGATACAAAGCAAAAATCAACATGCCGCCAATATCATAGTTATTAAAAATCGGACCCTCTACGTGGTTTTGTAAGAAGGTAATCGCCGCAGAATTTTCCAGACTCAAACCCATCCCAACTTCAGACCAATTTGGCAAAAATAATCCAGTTCCCAGCAACAAAACTAGTCCAACCAAGCCCACAGGTAAACCCAAAGACCAAATCGCTGTTTGATCCTTTTGTCGTAATAACCATTGCCACCATTTTTCTGTTTGTAGCCATTCACCAAATAGTGGCGCTAAGATTAAACCGGTAAATGGTAGTAAGCGAACTATCTGAAAATTCACTACTATAAATAGTATGCTTAAAGTGATGACGGGGAGTAGTTTTTTGTAGCGCTCCAGTCTCTGTTTTTTCACCCAACGTATACATTGAGCACCAATAACAATTAAAATACCAATAAAAATGAGTAGTGCATAGATATACAGAGGTTGGGCAAATCTGCTCATCATAAACCACAAGCTTTGATTTTCTACTATTTGATATTCATATGTTTGGAAAATTGTTAGTGGCGCCAGTAAACCATTGAAGCCATGAGGATTGATGAGTGATACCAGAGTAAGTGAAATCAGTAACATACTCCAACGCAATTTGTCTTGCATTGCTGAAAAGAGTCCAAATACAAAAGGTAAACCGATACCAAAAATGAAGAAAATATGGGTATTGACCCAGACTAATTGAATACCAATTAACACCGGTATCAACCATCGCCAGGATAACTTGTGTTGTTGATGCAGGGTCAGTAACAAAAGTGATAGAGATAGCAAAACCATACTTATCAGTTCTGGTCGAATTTCTGTTCGATAAGTCAGAAGGGGGAGTAATAAAAATAAACTCACTAATGATTGGCTCACGCCACTGCGCAAGCGACAAGTAAAATATGTAATCGCGGTGGCTATGACTACGAGCAAACCACCCAGCCAACTGAGGGCAGAAAATCCACCCATTCGCAGAATGAGAAAACTGATCACTCCAAATAACCAGTGGTGGTTTTCGACTGCGTAATCGGGATGGGTGTATGAATAGACGTTGAAAGCCAGAATTTTACTTGATAAACCATTTTCAATAATTTGTTGACCGTTCATGAGATGTCTGCCTAGGTCGGCAGTCGCTAGCTGAATTGGTTTCAGACAGAGCAGAATAACCAAAAATAGCAGAGGAACAATCAACCAGCGACGTAATTGCATGATATGACTATTGTATAGCCTTCTGAACTGAGTCGCATCGTGTACAATACGACTTGAGGCAACATGTCGCAGATTCAACAGGTTAAAGAAGCTATCGATATCGTGGAGATTATTGGCCAGCGAGTGGAGTTAAAACGAGCTGGCACATACTTCAAGGGACTGTGTCCTTTTCATGCCGAAAAATCCCCCTCATTTTTTGTCAGTGATGTCATGCAGCGCTTCAAATGTTTTGGTTGTGCTAGGGGCGGTGATGTCTTTGAATTCCTTCAGCAATATGAGAGCATGACGTTTTATGAAACGCTAGAATTCTTGGCGGACAAAGCTGGGATTAAGCTGGAGCACGAATTACGTTCTAAGGATGATGAACAGCGCCAGCAACTATTGGCAATACTGGATTTAACTAGAGAGTATTATCACTTCGTCTTAACTAAACATAAGGCTGGCGCTGTTGCCAGACAGTACTTAACAGATCGTCAAACGAATGCGGATTCAATCAAGCTGTTTCAACTCGGTTACGCATTACCTAAATGGGATGGTTTAATAGCCTATTTGCACCGGAAAAAGAAATTTCCTTTAGAATTGCTCGTCCAAGCAGGGTTAGTGATTAAAGCTCAGGGTGGTCGCTATTATGATCGCTTTCGGGATCGTGTTATGTTTCCCCTGCGTAATCCTCGGGGGCAAGTAGTTGGCTTTTCTGGTAGAGTTTTACCGAGTACCGCCGATGATCAAGCTAAACAAGAAGCCAAATACATCAATACACCAGAAACTTTGCTCTATCACAAAAGCAAAATGCTGTTTGGGTACAGTGAACTCCACCAACAAATCAGAGCTAAAAAAGAAGTGTTAGTGGTAGAAGGTGAATTTGACGTGATCACTTCCACGCAAGCGCATGTCAATCATATTGTGGCCATCAAGGGTAGTGCGCTCACCGCCGATCACGCTTTATTGCTCAATCGCACCGTTGAGCGAGTACTTTTAGCTCTAGATAAAGACTCAGCGGGAGTCGAAGCCACGAAGCGCTCGTTACAAGTGCTAAAACCCTATGATTTGGAATTACGCGTGATAGAAATTCCTGAAGGCAAGGATCCCGATGATTTAGCTCGAACCCAGCCGAAAGTCTGGCGCGAAGTGGTCGATCGCTCCATGAGCGCGTATGAGTTTCTTTTGCAAGCGAGTTTGAATGAGCATGATGCCACAAGCGCTCCTGGTAAACGTAAAATAATTCAAGAATTAGCCCAAGATTTTTGGACAATTGAAAGTCAAGTTGAACGCGAGTTCTATCTACAACGATTGGCTAAATTACTCCAAGTACAACCAGAAATTTTGAAGTCTGATATTAAACACTTTGCGGAAAAGAAACGCTTGCCTGATGTCAAACCAGTCGCGACAGCTCAAGCTGAACAAATCCAACCTTCTAGACGAGGTCAGCTTGAGCGCTACTTAACCTTTTTACTTCTTCGGGGGGATTTGTCCGATGTTACTCGGCGATTAGAACAATTGAGTCAATACACTATCGAGTTGCCAATCTTATTTGCTCTAGTGGAAAACCTGACTGTCTTGAGTCAGCTCAGCAACTTTCAACAACTGGTAGACTCGTTGGCGGGTGATTTGCAACAACAGCTGATGGAATTATTTGTGGACGAAAAGATGGGTCCAATTTTGGAAACTGCTAGTGTGGAGGCCGAATGGCAACGGACGATGGCAGAATTTATACAAGAAGCCAATAGAGCTAAAAGAGCAGACCTCTCACGCCAATTCGCCGAGCTGGAAGCCAGCGAAAAAAAATCCCCCGAACAAGAAAAAAAACTTGCAGAAATTTTAGCCGAATTGGCCCGGTTGTAGAAAAATCAACCGGTTTAATTTTCTTTGGGCACTGCCCTGACAATCAATCGATCTTTGTCTAAGAATCCGGTGCAAGTATAGATTGTTAGTTGTTCCCTATTGGTGGGGAACAGGTAGCCATTTTCGTTTGGAGGCACAATCACCACATCAAAGATCTGATAATTTTTCGTTGTGCCATCGAGCGTAGTCACCTCAATAAGATCATCGATTTTCAACAATTTTAGTGAGCCAAAAATGTTCCAAGTATTGTGGCCATACACGATGGAGTTACCATCTTCTCCAGGATAGGCAGATTGTTCTACATGAAAGGCAGATTGACGATCAAGCGTCCAGCCAGCCACAGATTCAGTACCTGGTTTAATGGGGACGGTGGCACCATTGAGTGTGATGGAAACGGGGCGCTGCCCCAAGTCTCTTTGAGCCGAAGCAGGTTGTAGCTCAGCAACGGACTGAAAATTTGGTAGCAGCGCCCGCAATCTCCAGACTTGATGCAAGATAGAAACGCAGAGCAGGATACTACCTATGAGTACTAAAACAGCCGGCAGATACTGCCGGCTGTTCTTTTTGACAATCTTCTTTTTTTTCGATTGTTTGGTTTTTTTACTTTTGTTTGGCATGCATCAGAGCTCCGGCACTGACCATCAGTGTACCAAGAACTCCAGCTAATTGCATAACTGTATCTGCCATAATACCTGTTTTAGCGTAGCTGGTTGCACCCAGTACTTGGCCTGGTCTTGCAGTTGAAGTACCCAAAACTGCACCACCAGTTGCAGGACAGTCGGGGAATTCAACTGTTTTTTCAATTTTGTTGAATCCATCAGCGTATCCGGTGACTTTGTTTTCACCATCCTTACCATAGATGGTAATTGCCCAGCCATCGCTATTACTGGTAGCTTCGCGAGTTTTACCGTTGTAATCAAACTTGGCTAGCACGCCTTCCATAGCTTTACCATCATTGGTAAAGTGCATTTCCACTTTTACTTCGTCTTTTTCACAGCTCACGGCATATTCAAGGGCTGCCACTTTTCCTGCACCAGGAATGGGTGTTGCCGTGGGGTTTCCAACAACTTGAGTTGGGTTGGGAGTTGGTTGTTCCTCAGTACCAGTTGGTGTGGGAGTGGGTGAAATTTCACACTCTTGCACCTCTTCTGTTGGAACAACACAAGCTACTTTTCGAGTCTCAGTAGTGGTGGTACAGTTTTCAATACTGTTTTTCCATTCTGAGTTATCATGTTTAAAATCGTTTCTTGCGTCCCGATCCATTCCATAGACATCTCTGAGGGTGTCATCAGATGGTCGGTGACACTTATTTGGGTCTTGGGATTTGTTATAAGCAACGTCAGCACTTTTTCCAGTATACTGGCGGTTGATAACATTACCTTTGTTAGGATGATGATCTTTAACACATTTGGATTCATCGTGATCTTTGACGCTGTATCCATTTGGACAATCACTATAGACTCTCCACTCAAAATGAATTACCGGGCAAGAATTCTCACAGGTACGAGTAGTTTTTGTTTGTTCTTTTTCTCCTGCAGGGTTACCACAGTTCAGTTGAATACAAGGGCCGCTGTCTTGCCAGCCATCGGCGATGATAGCTGTTGCACTTTTTGATGTAAAAAGTAATGCACAGACTGCAATAAAGATTAGTAAACCTAATCCAATGATGTTTTTTTTCATAGCGTCCCCCCGTGGTTGACTTATTTTTCTACTGGATTAAAAAGTTGCGTATTATAACATTAAGTAACAAACTATATCAATATTCAGAATTATTAACCGCTAGTTGTGAAAATTCTATATAAGACGATATAATCGCCATGATCCCCGATAGCTCAATGGCAGAGCATCTCGCTGTTAACGAGAGGGTTCTAGGTTCGAGTCCTAGTCGGGGAGC
>CAYNWG010000036.1:0-9727 GCA_964400865.1 uncultured Pseudomonadales bacterium | reverse complement strand
CTAGTATCCCAAATGTATCAGGACTTGATCTCTAGAGCGGAGGGGATTATAACAGTCACTTAAGCCAAAGGTCAAGCGGGAGTATTGGAGAATATCTGTAACTAGTATATGTTGCCAGTAGCGATTGATAGACGATGGATTTAAATTGGTTATAGTTGTGCTGTTGCATGCATAGAGAACTCAAGGCTGAGAGACATTGGCCAGTAAATGTTTTACAAGGTGTTGTGCAAATACAAGCATATTTTCTTCACTCGTCTTTCTACCAAAACTAACACGGTACACAATACAACGCTCAGATTGTTTTAAATTTCGATCTGATTTTTCCAGTGGCACACCAAAGGGGATAAAACGGGTGTTGTTTAATCCAAAACTATCTCCTTTCTCAAAAGTTTTAGATGCCTCTGGTTCAGCGGTGAAAAAGTAATTAATCACTCCCATGAGTTTGCTACCATCTAGATAGCTACTAATATTTGATGGATTTTCATTGAAATCAGAGATTAATTGAGATGGTGGCAAAATGAACCCAAAGTAATTGTAACTTTGCCACCTCCATCGCGATTCTTCTGGAATGTGAACTTGCGCTTGTTCAAACACCTGTTCAATTATTTTTGATAACTGAAAGTTGTGGGAAATTCCATCACGAATTTCTGAAGCTCTTAATCGCGGTAAATTGATGATTGAGTCTGCGGTTAATTCGCCCATGGCTGCGGTTCTCAACTCGCTCATTTCCGATGGATTCAACGGATTGTTCCAAGAAGAAACCACTCCAAAGTAATTATTTTTTGCTCCTCTTTGATGCTTGGTTAAGCTCGCAGTTTCGTATATCACCAAATTTGCTGGTAAATTTGATTTTGGCAGGTAGTCATGGTCTAGCAGTCTCGAGGTTTTATCAGTAATAAGAACGTAGGTGTGATTGGGGTCTGCAAGAGCGCGTTGTACAAAGGTGTTGACACAGGTGTCTCTGTGCCGAGCGTATTCTTCAGCCGTCAGCTTCATGGAGGGACCATTCGGCTCACTATCCACGAGCAAAACATTTGCTTTATTTAAATCTTGAGATTTTTCCCAAGTCTCGGGTGGCTCATTTTCATAATACCATCCGTCTAGGGTAAAACAAACCACGTCTGCACCTTGGTCTTGGAAAATTTTGTTTGTTGCCATCAGCGCTACTCCGTTTGAACTTACACCACTTCGTGTGAGTAGTGTGCTGGGAAGAAATTCCGACGATGGATCTGCTAGCAATCTTCGATAGTGATTTTGGTGTTTTTCTTCCAGTTGCAGAAGATATGCTTGTCTTTGTTCATCACTCATGTTTTGTGTTCGTTTGATACGAAGCAGTTGTTTGTATATCGCTGCTCGACGCCAAGTTTCAAGATCTGGATCAGATGCTAGCAACGACATTAAATACTTCATCGGTGGTTCAGTGGTGGATCGACTCAAACTAATCATTTGTTGGACTGCGATCCTAATTGGTTCGCGAGACAAACTATCAAGAGTTTGGTTGAATTCTGCAGCTATATTAGCAATTGCTTCAGCACGAGTGCGCTTTCTTTCCAAGAAGTCATTATAGGAATCATAAGGTTGTGACAGTAAAGCTCTGAGAATGTCAGTCATTGGTGGTGGCGTAATAGGTTGATTAACTCCATTCGCAAGGTGTGTAGAGGACATGGCCACTGAGACATTTTTACCCGACGAGTTGATGCATAACTGGCACCCAATTGTGTCGGAAAGGGGTATGGAGCAGAAGTAAAACCACAAATTCCCACCTTTTGGTCTCTGATTATTTTTTCTCATATCTAATCTAAACTTTTGAAACTCGGTAATATCTCGAAATCGAAGTAAGTAAGTATTTGGTAAGCCATTGGTATTTTGGTTATTGATTGAGGGCGTGTCTTCAGCAGAATTTAGGGAAATCAGCATTTCCCCTTCTCTCGTTGTTGTTAACAGCTCAAGTTCTTTAAGAGTAAAAAAACAATTACTGGGTATATTAATTGATCCGAAAAGCAATTGTTTTTTTTCGGAACGTCCGTATGAACTAAGCACTGAATTAAAATCATTAAAGGACGTTCCTGCTCCAGTACGAACCCCAACAATCTCTTCAATGCTAAAAGTTTCAAGCAGGAGAGCAGTTTGTTCAATAAGTAGGTTGGGATCATCAAGAAATCGTTTTTCTTGAACCAATCTTAACAAATAATCTGACCAAAGACAAAGTGCTTGAAGTTTTCGATGATTATCTTTTCGCGTATTATCATCATCGTAGAAGCCTCGAATTTTTTCTATAAAATGATTGATTACCTCAATACACTGAAACACGGATTCTTCTGAGGGTGAGAGTTGAGCTGCTGGGTTTTCCTGATTGTTTAGGTCTCCTTCTCTTGATGTTGTTGGCATGTCTTTCCTAATTGTCTGGTAATAACGTGAATAAATCAACTGCAGACTATGTATGGCAACTCTGTTCAATAGACTATCTTACCTCCATTGCGAATTCAAATGAGTGGTTTGAATATTCGTTTCCATCAGTTATCATAGAAAAGTGAAATTTGATGAAGTAATTCGAAGTAAAAAGTTGTTGTTGATTGCATTCTTCCTAGTATTTGCAGTTGGCGTAGGCATTGGTTTATTGACGAGCTTTGGTTTACGAAAGTCAAACAGTACGAATTCAGATCGTATTCATTTAAATCCTTCGTATTCATACATTAATCCTTTATTGGAATGTGATTCCACGGTTGAAAACTTTGGCTTATTTCAAAATTTAGAAGGAAAACTAGAGAATTATATTGATTCCGAAGTCCACAAAGGACACATTAGTGCAGCCTCAGTTTATCTACGAGATTTAAATAATGGACCTTGGGTTGGAATTAATGAAAAAGAAGAGTTCTCGCCGGCGAGTTTAATTAAAGTGCCGTTGCTAATTGCTTACTTAAAACAAGCAGAAACAGATCCTCAATTACTAGAAGCACCTCTAACCATAAACAATATTGATGCCTATAAGGATCAAAACATGATTCCAACTAAACTGCTTGAATTGGGTCAACAATATAAAACCATCGACCTACTGAAACAAATGATTGTCTATTCTGACAATGTAGCCTACGACACCCTAATTACACTCGTTAATGTGTCTGATTTGAATGCAACATACCAAGATTTTGGCGTAGATATTTCTAAAGGGTTAAAAGATCCAGGTGGAAATATTTTAAGTGTCAAAGACTATGCATCTTTTTTTCGCATACTGTTTAATGCATCATACTTGAGTGATGAAAATTCTGAATTAGCCCTTGAGATTCTCACACAATCTATGTATAAAGATGGTTTGCGGGCAGGAGTTCCACCCCCTGTAGCTGTTGCTCACAAATTTGGTGAACGGAGATACCTGCTAACCTCAGAAACACAGCTGCATGATTGCGGTATTGTCTATCTGCCAGAAAATCCCTATTTACTGTGTGTAATGACCAAAGGTACCGACTTTAATCTGTTAACTCCAGTAATAGCTGAGATTTCTCGGATAGTTTATTCAAACGTTAGTCAGTAGGTTTTGCTGAAAGACCAATTATTCCTCCTCCAAGGCAAAAAACATTGTCTTGTAGCTCTTGATAGAGAACCCCAAACTGGCCCTCGGATATTCCTTGAATTGCCGAATCGAGCGTTACTCGCCATTTTTCATCGACTTTTTCTAGCTTACAAGGAAGCAACTCTCCCCCATGACGAATTCGAATAAGTGGATTTTCTATGGTTGAAAGATCAAGGTTAGGATTAATTGAGTGCATTTCTTCTAAGAAAAATTGATTTGATTTGGCATCTTCACCAAAACCGACTACTAAATGATTATTTCTTGAGTTTTTGCCAATGACATAAAACGGAGGAATGTTTTGTTTGGTAACCATTTCTCCAAGTTGATTTTTCACCAAACTGGTTTGGTTGATGGTAAACCCATGGCGTTGGCCAATGGTATAAAACCACAAACCATTATGTGACCCAACGATGTTTCCAGATGCATCGACAATGTCGCCTATTTTTTCACCCAAACGTTCCTTGAGAAAAGAATGAACATTAATGTCGCCAATAAAACAAATGCCAACAGAATCTTTTTTGTTTGCGACTGAAATGTTTTTCTGAGTTGCTAACGATCTGACTTCGCTTTTCTCTATATCAGCAAGCGGAAAAATCACGTGATTAAGTTGTTCTTGATTTATCTGAGATAAAAAATAGGTTTGATCTTTATGTACATCTTTGGGAACAGCTAATAGGTGTTTGTTGTCGAATTTGATGATTTTGGCGTAGTGTCCGGTGGCGATGGCGTCAAAACCGTGTGCCATCGCCCACTCAAAAAACAAACCAAACTTAATTTCTCTATTACAAACCACATCTGGATTCGGGGTTCGGCCCTCTCGATATTCGTTTAGGAAGTACTGCAAGACTTTTTCACGATAGGCTTGTTTGAAGTCTAATACTTGAAATGGTAAGTTGAGAGTGAGTGCGATCGAAAGAGCATCTTTTCTATCTTGATCAGTCCTGCAGCCAGGCTCGTTCCAGCATTCCAAAAACACTGCTGTGACTGCATGTCCCTGTTCCACTAGTAGATGAGCGCAGACAGCTGAATCAACTCCTCCAGATAGCCCAAGAGCGATTTTCATGAGCTGTATTGTACCGCTTCAGTGAGTTTTTTGGTTGAAATGAGTTTTTGTAGCTCTGTGAGTTGCGGTACTTGGTTCAAATCTCCAGAAAAATAAAGTGTTAATGGTCGATTAATAGTTGCAGAATCGCTCAAAAATGTAAACCAAATGTTTTTATTTGGATTTTTTGTTGTTTGTTCAAATACTGTTTTAGGATTGACCACAATTGGTTGGTAGCCCATGCGCAATTTAAAAATTAGATATCCTATTGTATTAAATACACCAAATAAATTTCGAGAGGTTCCCGCAGTAAGTAACGTCGGTTTTCCTTTAATGTACTGTTCCAGCATTAAGTAGTCAAGAATTAAACCAAGTGAGGCATTGTGCAGTTTTTGGAACATAGGTAACTGCTGACTGGCTTTATATGAGGAGCGGACTTCTCCTCCAATGATAGTGATTATTTTTCCACCAATTAATTGATTGTTGTGTCTAACAAAGATTTTTTCAACTTTTTTCCCTTCCCTTTTTTTTGCACTAAACCAGTCAGCTCTTGCGATTGGATCAAAGCCTCGCGCAGCTGTTCTCTCGTTGTACAGTTCTAAAAATTCTGTATATTCTTTGAAAGTGCATGCTCCAGAATTAATTTCAAAATTATTAAGCTGCAAAAACTCAGGAATGGTCCTTAAAAATTTTCGCGCATTTTTACTTCGTATGTTTTCTAGAACTGACTTATCGGATGCAGTTGGATAAATCCAACTGACCTTTTGTGGTCGCCAAAGTGGAGTGAAGTGTATCGTCGGCATGGTCAGGGGTTTGTGGAGATAGATTTATAATAAATCTTTTTTATGAAATATATAGTAGAGGAAACCCACTGCAATTGCGGTAATAATGGCAATCAGTAAGAATCCAAATCCATGATTGGATAAGGGCACTTGTACATTCATACCAAAAAAACTAGAAATTATTGTTGGTATGGTTAAAATAACTGTGACCGATGTGAGCACCTTAACTGTTTTGTTTAAATTATTCGAAACAATGGTGGAGTATGCCTCGCGAATATTGGTTACTTGTTTAATACCAAACAAACTCATTTGTATTAATTGATCTGCATTCCATAACAAGTCTTCGATTAAGTCGTTATCATCTTCATGTAAGGCCAAAAATTTATTTGATCTCAATTTTTCCAGCACTAATTTCATGGGATTGAGTGTAGCGAGATAGGTGTTGTACTGGGTTTCATATACCACAAACTGAGTAACGCGAGCATTTTCTATTTTTTCTGTGTCGGTTGTGTGCAAACTAATATCTTTTGCCAAGCGAAATAATTGTTTTTCAAACTCAGCATTTATAAGTTGCAACAACTGCATGAGTAATTTCGTTTTTTGTGTTGTGATAACTGGAGCTAATTTTTCTAGTATAAAAGTGTCGAGCAATTCTAATTTGTTCTTTGATAAAGTAATGACTACTTTGGGAGTAACGATGATGAGGAGCGGAATAGTCACAATGGTTGTTTGATTAGTAGTGGGAAGGCGAATAATGCAGTAGACAGCTCCATCCTCTTTTTCAATTCTAGGAACTTCATAGGGATCCAGAGCATCTTTTACAATTGCTTCATCTAATTCATAATCTTCAATTAAGTTCTCTAACTCTGATTCTGTTGGATCTTCTACACGGACCCAAGTGCCACGTCTAGATTTTCTGGAGGTGTGGATTTTGCTATCCTTGAGGCTTCGGTAGAGAATTTTTATCATGAGCAGCGCGTAGTATACTATCCTGCTCCACCTCCGCCACCCCCACCTCCGCCACCCCCTCCACCACTTGATCCTCCAGATGAACCCACGCCCGATGCACCGTAGCTTGCTGTCGCTGCAGTGTTGATGGAGCCAATGGCTGATGAAAGATGAGAGAGTCCACCAGCAGTGAGTATGTCAGTACCTCCCCAATTCGCAGTTAGAGTTTTCTGATCTGCAGCAGAAAAATTAACGGGCAATTGTGAGAGCGCCTTGATGGAAACACCAAGAATTGTTCCATAAACCAAGTATTTTTCCCAGAGAATAATGGAATCGATTGGTGACTCTTTAGTTTTAGCATAATCCTTCAGATGTTTTTTGAAGGCTTTCCAACCTGCAGTCTCTGTTCCGCCGGCTTGTGTCCGCTTAAGACCAGATGAGTAAAAAATACTACCAGTGAAAAAAAGAATTACTGCGAGTGGACCCTCGAAAAATGCAGTGGCTGCCGCAGCGTTCATTAGACTGGTGTATTTACCTAATTCTGCTGCGCTACTCAACATACCAAGCATGACAAAGGCAAAAATAAATAATCCAATTCCAGACACGATCCCAAGAGTATATTTCCATCGGTGTTTTTTTGAAGCTTCATCAAAAAAGTTTTCTCTGAGATTTTCTTCTAAAACTACAGTTTTGAATTGAGTAAAAAATAAATGACTTTCCGTTCGGTGAGATGTACACCAAGCACTAATATCATTCAGCGGTAAGACTTCTTGAATTTTGCCTTCTATCTTGATGGATTTGAGGGGAATACTATGGAGAAATGCCCAAACATACTGTTGAATGGACGAAAGGTCCACGTCTGTCCTATTAGTGGGAACCAAGTAGTATCGATAGTTTTTAAATAGCAAGCCTTCTTTTTCATCGCCGCGAATTAATCGATAGATCTTGTTTTGTACTAGTGAGAGCACGCTGGCGGTAAATGCTTTTGGCGTGGTTGTTTCTTTACCAGAAAGTAATTGCTCCACTTGAGCTGGATCAATATCGCTTGGTGGTTCCCAAAGAGTCCCTGATTGGTTGATTTTTGGTAGGGGTTCATCTTTGCCATATTTGATAAAGGTCGCGACTAACCAGATGAATAAGAGAACTCCCAGACAACCAATGAAAAAAATGAGAAAGGCTAGACTAATATAGACTATCGTTGAGGAGTGTTTAGCGGCTTCAGTCACTTTGATGAATGCTGCTTCCTGATCGATTATTTGTTGTTTAGAAAGAGAGCCCTTGGCTCCAGCATCAAAAGCACTGAGGGGGATCACTACTCTACCCTCAGTAAAGGTGAGGGTTGGTACGCGATCGACTGCAAATGTAACCGTTTTTGCATCTGGAATTGCCACTATTCCATTGAGTGGACCATGGAACCAAGCCTGGATATCTCCATTGGGGATACCTTCGGGGAAATTGAGAGTAGCTCGCACAGAATTTTGGGGAATTTCCCACTGATTACCTAACCATTGCCAGTAGAATTCTGCTATATCTTGGTGCAGAGTGACGGCATTGCGAACGATATAGGTAAGAGTGAAGGTTTTTTGAGTATTACTGCGATAAAACCATTTTAAATAGTACGAGTTATCAGTTTCATCAAGATAGAATGCATCGGGAGGTCTAAGTTCATCTGCAGTCAGTTTTTCTTCGCCAAGTAGAGGTTTGTAACAATTTGATTCATCACAAATGGAGAAGTCGGTGATCTTGTATGGTTCAGTTCTACCTGGGGTAGAGCTTTGATCTGGATTTTTAAGGATTTCTTGGAAGGCAAAGGTAAATTCGCCATCAAAATTGAAGATTCGCTGTTCTGTCACAGACATCGAGCCATCACGTTGGAGATGGGCGTCAATAATTACACTATCTATGGAATAAGATTTGGCCCAGGCTAAATTTGGACTCAATAAAGAAAAAACTATCAAGAGTGATCCATAAATAAACGATTTTTTAAGAATTTGGCTCATTAATTTCATATGTTAGGTATAAGTATAGCTTATTTACATTGATGATTGAGAGAGCCCCACTGGCAACTAAGGGATGATTTGTTACAATATGACCTGAGCAAAGTGACGATTTGTACAATGCCCCGTGGTCTAATGGCAGGACAGCAGCCTTTGAAGCTGTTTATCTAGGTTCGAATCCTAGCGGGGCATCATGCAGTATGACTTCAAAAATGGCTGTCTCGCGACGGATGAGAAGTCAACCGAGTTGTGGTTAACAACCCGGTTATCCCGATGTAATCGGGAAATCCTAGCGGGGCATCAATGAAACAAGCTATGCGAAGTATCAACGCTGATTTGATTCGAATCATCGCCATGCTCATGATCATTGTGATGCATACGCTCCTCAGCTTTACACTGCGTCCCGATTTTTTCCAAACTCCAATTTACTATTTGTTCACACCAATCGCGGTTGTCTCCAATGCGGGTGTGTTACTGTTTTTTATGTTGAGTGGATATTTAGTTGTAGGTAAAAATCGCTCAATCAAAGAAAACCTGCAAAAAACTCTCATCAAACTTGGTTTGCCCTTTATTTTCTTTTCCCTGATAAACCTTCTAATTAGCATCCAACAAATGAGTGTCGCTCACTTAGGCATGGATTATTTTGTGGCTGACTTACTCAAGCAGATCCTCAAATTCCCCAACTCTTCGCTCTGGTTTTTAATTGTATTGATGTCGCTGTATGTGCTCAACCCACTTTGGCAATTGGTTTTTTCATCGGACGTAACAAAAAATTTAGCAAACTATTTGCTTAAACTTGCCTTTATTTTCACTTTTCTGATTACATTAGCCGACTATATATCAGGATCTAGTCTAGTGGCGAGTCCTGTTTTTAACAACTTCACTGCTTGGACTGGCTATGTTTGCTTTTACCTGTATGGTGCAGCTGCAAAACGATCATGGGTGAACATTCAGAATCAAAAACTTAATCTCATCCTCATTGCCGTTGGGTTTGGACTAACATTTGGTAGTAATTATTTCTCACAGTTGCTAGCCAAAGACGGAATTTCTTATTTTTGGGTTAATTACAACCAGAGTACTACTTCACCGGCGGTTGCGATGATTGCTATCGGTATTTTTAATCAGCTGATGATTATGAATTTGCAAAAACTCAGATCAAAAGCAATTATCTATCTCTCTCAACTTTCGTTTGGTATATATTTGATCCATACCAACATCGTGGCGCTATTAACTACCTACATCGGCTTTGATTTTGATCATATTCAGATGAACATTTACCTCTACAATTTGGTGAACTTCTCTCTCGTTTTCGGTATAAGTTTCATTTTGGTTGCAATTATTTCTAGAATCAAAGGCTTGAAAATGCTTATCGGTAGTTGAAAACTGAATG
>CAYNWG010000035.1:0-9864 GCA_964400865.1 uncultured Pseudomonadales bacterium | reverse complement strand
GTACCTTCAGTAGAGCAAAGGGTGTATTGTACTCCAAAAAGCTCATCTTGTGTACACAAATGATCTTTCTCTATACTGTAGTCAGTTAACAAGCGAAAGGTTTATATGCAAATTGCTCAAGTTGATGCCCGAGAAATTCTTGATTCTCGAGGTAATCCAACGGTCGAAGCCCGAGTAATCGTACGTTCTGGAGAAATTGGTGTGGCAGCGGTGCCATCTGGCGCATCAACTGGCACGCATGAAGCTCTAGAGCTGAGAGACGATGACCAAAATCGCTATGGTGGCTTGGGTGTTTTAACAGCAGTCTCAAATATTACCAAAACCATTGGACCAGCTTTGGAACGGATGGATGTTACCAATCAAGCGGATATAGATAATCGAATGCTGGAGCTTGATGGAACTGGGGATAAAAGCAATCTAGGAGCAAATGCGCTGCTGGCTGTATCGATGGCGGCCGCCAGAGCGGCCGCCCAAGCTCAAAATATTCCACTCTATCAATATATTGCTCATTTATTCGGTAAAGACTCCACTCATTATGAACTTCCCGTTCCCATGATGAATTTGCTCAATGGTGGTAAACATGCAGCAAATTCAACTGATATGCAGGAATTTATGGTCATGCCAGTTGGTATGTCTTCATTTGCCGAAACCGTTCGAGCCGGATCTGAAATCTTTCACAAACTAGGCAATTTATTGAAAAAACAAGAACTTTCAACATTAGTTGGGGATGAAGGTGGGTATGCACCTAGTCTCAAGACCAATCATGCTCCCCTTGAACTCATGGTTGAAGCGATTAATCAAGCCGGTTACCGGGCTGGAGAAAACGTGGTGCTAGCACTTGATCCAGCTGCAAGTGAGTTTTACTCTGACAATCTTTACAACTTAAGTATTGAACAAACGAAATTGAATTCTCAACAACTGGTTGACCGCTATTGCCAATGGATTGAAACGTATCCAATTCGATCTATTGAAGACGGATTAGCGGAAGACGACTGGGCTGGTTTTTCTCTACTAACAGAAAAAATCGGCCACCGAATTCAAATTGTCGGTGACGATCTGTTTGTGACAAACCCCACTCGTTTGGAGCGAGGCATTAGAGAAAAAGCGGCTAATTCAATCCTCGTTAAGCTTAATCAGATTGGTACAGTGTCTGAGACTATCGAAACGGTAACTATTGCGCTCCAAGCAGGAATGACAGCAATTGTGTCTCATCGCTCCGGCGAGACCGAGGATAGTTTTATTGCGGACTTTGTGGTGGGAGCTGGTACTGGCCAAATCAAAACCGGTTCACTCAATCGTTCGGAAAGAATTGCCAAATATAATCGCATAATGCAGATAGAAAGAGAATTGGGTGAAAATGCCACAATTGCCGACTTCCCTTTTGTGTAATTTTTGGTATGCTGAAGCGAATTATGACAAAAACCGCTACACGCATTTTCTTGACCATTAGTTTAGTAGCAACTCTTTCCCTCGGTCTGAGTGGTTGTAGCTTATCTTCAAACACCCAACCCGAAACAACAGTCACCGACTCTACACCAACAGACATATTAAAACAAAATGAAGGAAAAGAAAATATAGGGCGTCCCGCGGAGGCTGAATATAGCTATGTTGCCAGCGCCAGCGGTCAAACTGCTCTCGATTTACTAAAACAAAACGCAGAAGTGCAAGAAAAAGAATTTGGATTTGGTACTTTCATTGAGGGCATAAATGGTGTCTTAGGAGATGAAAAACAATATTGGGCCTTTTACGTCAATCGCGAATATGCCACAGAAGCGGTAGATAAAACAATTCTTTCCGAAGGTGATATCGCTACCTTTCGACTAGAGCCAGTTGAAGCTTTCCC
Organism: uncultured Pseudomonadales bacterium; assembly: GCA_964400865.1. Lineage (GTDB taxonomy): Bacteria > Patescibacteriota > Microgenomatia > UBA1400 > PJMF01 > DAOQVB01. The sequence goes on along the minus strand of CAYNWG010000035.1, from coordinate 8,021 downwards.
AAGCCCGAAGAGCGAGGAATGAAAAAAGTAATACACTTCTTTTCATTTGTCTCTAGGCTTGGTTGGCTACCAGCAAATTTTTCCCCACTTGGAAGCGTTGGTTTTTTCTCAAAAACTCCTTGGTTATACTTTCTATCAATAATAGTATTCGACTTATGGGTAGGTGGTTTCTACCTAGGTTTTTGGTGGACCTACCTAGGCTTTGCTGCGTATCCCTTGTTTGGCTATCTGAGTCGTAATCAGCCAAAACTAAGAGTCGTTTTCCTCCCACTCGCTTCATTTTGTTTCTTTCTACTTTCTAACTTTGGCTCATTTTGGTATTGGTACCCCCATACACTCAGTGGGTTATTACTTTGTTACACGGTAGCCCTACCCTTTTATGCTCGAACATTGGCCGGTGATTTATTCTTTGGGTATGGCTGGTTGCTTGTGTCCAACAATGCGATACTTTCAAAATTCTTTCCTCGTATTCAAATTGTAAAAATACTTTAGAATAATTTCAATCATATGCAAGAATCTATTGATTCACCCAATCCAAAAACTGTTATCTATGTGAATACTGGCATGCAAAGCGGAAGCCATCAAAAGCGGTATATCCTGCAACGCTTAAAAAAACTGGGAGTTCAGGTGGTCGCTCTCAATAAAGAAAAAAATTGGGCTATTCCGTATGTGAGTGATTGGATCATCGCAGACACTTCTAAGCACGATGAAGCTATACGTGCTGTCGGAGAATATCTCAAAACTCATACAGTGGATGGCATCATCACGTTTTGGGAAGATGATGTTTTGCTCACTGCTAAATTAACAGAAAAATACCATTTTGTCGGTATCCCTTTTAAAGTTGCAGATCGAGCTAGAAATAAATTACTTTTCCGTCAATTTTGTCAAGAAAATAATTTACCCTATCCAAAATTTACCTCGGTTAGTAACGAAGCAGAAATTGACGAAATTGAGAAAGTACTAAAATTTCCTGTGGTCATTAAACCCGCCTATGGATCGAGCAGCGCATACGTAATCAAGGCAGAAACAACTGAGGAATTGCGAGATGTGTATGCCTTTGTACACAATAACCTTTCTACCAGAGTTGAATCTGCACTCAAAGATGGTTCAGCCATAATCGTTGAAGAGTATATTGATGGCAATGAGGTTGACATTGACATTTTGTTACAAAATGGAAAAATTAAATTTTTTTCCATCAGTGACAATTTGCAAACGAAAGAGCCGTTCTTCTTAGAATCTGGTTATTCCCTTCCATCGTCTTTGCCAGATCAAAACCAGAAACAATTAATAGATATGGCTGAGTTAGTACTAGAAAAACTTGGGGTTATGAATGGATGCATCCACTTTGAGGCCAAATCAACAGATGCTGGCCCTGTGCCATTGGAAGTCAATCTCCGCCTTGGGGGAGATGAGGTGTATCCAGCTATAAAAAAAGTTTGGAAAGTAGATCTAATCGAGGAAGCAATTAAAATTGCATGTAATCAATATGTAACAAAAATCGAACGTAAGGAACCTTCGGAATATGTCGCTGCCCAATCTTTTACCTCAGATAAAGCGGGTATTTTGTCAAAACTTTTCATACCAAAAAAGTTTGATCCAGATCTAAATGTGGCAGAATTTCATTTTGACAAAGAAGTTGGCGATACTGTCTTTACTCCACCAGTCGCATATGATTTTCTTGGTTGGTTTATGGTAGCTGCAGATAACCCAATTGAAGCACGAGAAAATTTAGAAGATGTACTCCTACAGATTTCATACGAAATTGTTCCTTTTTCACCACTTTCAGCTGTTGGAAAAACCGCTCGTCGCTCTCGCTTTAGTTCTGCAGCGTTAAGCCAACACTTCGCCTCAGGCAAGGCTAGGATAGAAAAAATCAGATTGTTAGATCAAAAAAATCAACGAAAACTACACATTGGTATTGCATGCAATACGTATTCCGCAGCTCAAGGAGCGGTGGAGGCAGAACTTACGAGCGTCGGAAAAAATATCGAACAAGTATTAAGAGATAGAGGATATCAAACTACCTTTATTGATTTTAATGATTTATATAATGCCCTAGAAATTTTAAAAAATGGCAATGTAGATTTAGTTTTTAATGTTGGAGAACGCCTAAACGATTCTAGTTTACTCGAACCTCATATTGCCTCGATTTTTGATGCCATGCAAATACCATACACTGGTTCAAATCCATTCACGCTCGGGTTGTGCATTGATAAAATTAGAGTGAAGAAATTGCTAACTTTTCATAATATTCCAACTGCTCGTTGGGATTATGCTTATGATTTAACAGACGAAATTCGCAAAGATTTGCGGTATCCACTTATCGTTAAGCCGGCTAACACTGATAACTCAATAGGTATTACCAACGATTCTGTCGTTATAGATCAAAAACAGCTCGATCAGCAACTCGATTATGTAATCAACACTTTAAAACGACCCGCCTTGGTGGAAGAATACCTCGAGGGGGATGAATATGACGTTTCTATTATTGGAAGTGAAGAGGATGATCTGCAGGTCTTACCCCTCGCTCGCACAATATTCGATGACTTACCAAAAGGCTACTGGCATATATGTCCGTATGACTTTAAATTTGCTGAAGCAAAGATTTATAAGGATAAAGTCTCTACTCAAATTCCTCCTAAAAATATTAATCAAAAATTGTTGAAGTTAATCACTGAAATCGCCCTGGATACGTATAATATTCTCGACTGCCATGATTACGGACGCGTGGAGATAAAATTAGATAAAGAAGACAATCCGTATATTCTTGAGCTTAATCCCAATCCATCTATAAACATAGGTAACCGAGTACCAACGGTAGCCGAGTTGGTTGGTATGGATTATGGTGACTTTCTTGAAGAAATAATTGCGCTTGCAATCAAGCGTTACAAAAATAAACCACCATATTACCACCTGCAACCATCACTCGGTTAGTTGGGGTTTGATCAATTGCATTTATACCCATTAATCTAGTACACTTAGGGTATGGAAGAAACAGTGTATTCTGCTGACGAAGGTGATCAACAAAATTCTCAAGAGACATCTAAAAAATCCCCTCGAGATTTATTACAATCATTTTTCACCGGTTCAAAAGGTCATACAACCAAACAGAATCATCAACAACGAACTCCCTATCCCACTCCACCAGGCATTGAGATGTCTGAGCGGTTTCCCGGAATGGTAAAACCGTTGCCAGAAGAATTGGTGTATGAATGGCGTTCTCCAAGCAGACCTTTCAAACATCGCAAAAAACAATTTTTTACTACTTTAACTACAATCGTTATATTACTATGTCTCATCTTATTTTTTGCTGGGCAAGTATTGCCAGTAGCGGTGGTACTTGCCGTTGGTTTTTTAGCTTATGTCTTGGCAACAATACCACCACAGGAAATTGCTCAACAGTTTACTACCTACGGAATACGAATCGAAAAAGAACTGTACTACTGGGAAGAACTTGGTCGGTTTTGGTTTGATAAGAAACTAGGTTCGACCTTACTAATCGTAGAAGTTGCTCGCTTTCCCAATCGACTCACCATGGTGCTGCTACAAGCAGAACAAGCAAAAGAAGTAGAAGAAATTCTCAGAGAAGTTTTACTCAAACAACGTCCAGAAAAAACTTGGGTTGAAAAGTCAAGCGACTGGCTACAAAAGAAATTTCCGCTCGATATTGATGCCTAATTTCTCTTCGTTTGGAGTCAGACTGTTTCTGGTACAATACCCCATGTAGTTAAACTGTGCGCCCATAGTTTAAGGGATAGAACGGTGGTTTGCGGAACCACTAATCCAGGTTCGAGTCCTGGTGGGCGCACTATTTTTCAAGTTTCATTATTTCTCCAAATTAGGATACTGATATAATAAGATACCTTTATTATATGTAGCTGAAAGCGCATATGCTATATCAGTCAGAAAGAGATCAAAGTAGCTGGCAACACCTATCTCTTGAAAATACTCAGGAGGTTATAGAGATCTTAAAATTAATTGAGGTGTTTGCACAAGTCAAGCTTCCAGGTAATAAAACAACTGATAAGCTTGCATATGCACCACTAGATAGTATATTAAATTTTGCAGCGGAGTTGGTGGAAAACAAACAGCTTTGGCTTGCTATACCAGATACTTTTCTCGATGGTAATGGAGAATTGGTGCTTAAAAGCGAGCTTTATGAAGAACTAGGAGAGCTTATTGAGTCCTGTAGATAATATGCGCCAAATTTCATTTTTGAGTTTTTTCAGACCTTCACCAGTTTGCGCTGATACGAGCACCAATGTCCTATCGTAGCACTTTTCAATAAAGATTTTTTTGGTTGGTTTTGTCACCTGGTCAAGTTTATTGCCAACAAGTACAACTGGTTGGGTAACTGCCATTTTTGCTAATATTTCATCAACAACCGCAATGTTTCGCTCAAATTCCGGATCACTCATGTCAACCACATGCAAAATTTCTTTTGCCGTTAAAGACTCTAAGAGCGTTGATTGAAATGCTTCAATTAGATCTGGGGGTAAATTATGAATGAAACCGATGGTATCAGAAATAATCACAGGCAAATTTCCACGTGGAGCTTTCATTTTCCCCACAACGGTATCGAGGGTCGTAAATAACTGCTTGCTCACGGTCTTGTGTTTGCCAGTGAGAGCATTAAACAGAGTAGTTTTGCCAGCGCTGGTGTACCCCACCAGCGCCACCGGGCCCAAGCCAAGTTCCGATCTTCGTTGCACTCTACCCTGTTTTTGTTGGGTCACTTTCTTGAGCTTCAGTTGAATTTCTTGGCGGCGGTTTCTGATTACTCGGCGCTCAAATTCAATATTCGTTTCGCCTTTACCACGAGTGCCGATACCGCCGCCCTGCCGAGAGAGCTCACCGCCACCTAGACCATAACTTCGTGGACCCAAATGGTTTATTCTCGCCAGTTCAATTTGTAGTTTTGATTCAACAGTTGCGGCATGTTTATCAAAAATCGCCAAAATTAAGTCGACTTTGTCCCAGACTCTAATACGCGAACTCACTTGCCAAAGCGTTTTTTCAACTCTAAATAATTGACTGGCTTTGGCAATTCCTTCAAAAATGACAACATCAATTTTTTCTAGTTTCACCATTTCTGTTATCTCAGCTAATTTTCCCGGTCCAACATAGGTTGCCGGATGGGGGTTGACTCGGTGTTGAACAATTTTTGTGACCACCTCACCACCAAACGTCACCACCAACGACTCAAGTTCCAACATATTGCTTTCTGCCGTATCCCCGTGAAGATGAGGATCAACTACCTGTATTAGTGCACAACGAAGTGATTTCATAGTTGCTTAATTGTACTAGACAAAACGAGCTACGCAGATACAATCAGATCAATGACAAACAAAGCACGCAATATTGCTCAATTTCGTTTGTTTTTCCTCTCTTGAGAGAGGATATTTTTTACTTTCCACAACTTCTTGTAACAGTCAAATTATTTTGAAGGTAATCTTAGTATGAACAAATCAACTAGAAATAAGCTTAAAAGCTATAAACAAAAAGTACTTGCAGAAGCAGAAGGTATTAGTTGGTACTCTAACCCTAAAGAGCATCCACTACCAACTATTCCTGAGGATGACGCTCTCCAGTGGTATGTGGCAGAAATCGCCCGTTCAGCTCCAGAGATTATGAAAGAAATTGAGGAATTGGTGTCTTTTGTAGAAACTCACCGAGCTAGCTACAGAAGTATCGAACAATAAGATACAATAGCGAGGTCAGGTATGCGGAAGCGTCGCATAGTGGTTAATTGCACTGGTTTCGAAAACCAGAGCCTCACGGCTTCGTGGGTTCGAATCCCACCGCTTCCGCAAAGAACAATGCTTCGAACGAGAAAGGTGGGATGAGACTCGGTATCTTCTTAGTTATCCTTTTTTGTACTGGCTGGTTTTCAGGTAGCACTCATATTCCAATTGATCTTGACGAGTTAGCTTGGGTTCATGATGCAGAAGTGTATCAATGGCGAATTTCTAATGATTGGAATAAATTTAGATGGAACACCCGAGAGAAATCAGTTGAATGGTCAGATGAAGATTTTAGATTATTTGATCAACCTCATTTAGTAAAGTATATCTACGGTTTCGTATTATCCACAACCAACATCAATCCTTGGAATAATCAAAACCGGGCAAACAACTTAGGATTATTTATTAATCAAAAAGTTTCTGGCCAATATTTACTTACCGATGATTCAAGCCCATCGGTTTTTGGTCAAGTAACTATTGATGCCATTATAATTTGTCGGTTGGTCAGCACAACAGCTGGTGTACTCTTTTTTTTCATACTATATTTTTTTTTGACGTACAGATTTTCCATATTACTCAGTTCAACAACGCTCCTGCTGCTGACAACTAACCCGACTCTTTACTACAATCTTCATTTAGCTACAAGTGACTCAATATCATTATTTTTTATAACAATAACTTTGATCTTTTTTTATTTCCTATTTTTTAATACTCATATAAATCGCAAGGCGCGATTTATACTTCTCTTTCTATCTGCCATATCGGCAGCTGTTGCAGTAAGTACAAAAATAAACGGGTGGTTACTGGCCTATGTTTTTTTAATTGGACAAATCTTACTGGATCACGGGTATCAATGGATAAACTGGAAAATTTTTCTGATAAAAACAGGTTTTTGGTTTCTACTGTTTATTGGTACCTATGTTTATTTGCAACCCGAATTATGGACATCAATTCCAAATGGCTTACTGAGATTTTTTTCTCATCGATTTACTCAACAAGACCAGTTTGTGTACTCATTTGGTGCCATGGGTGTTTTTGAGTATCACAAATGGCTTTTTGCGCTCTTCACTCAATCAAGTCACTTTATTGTGATTGTCTTCAAATATTTTTTTCTACTTATTGCTTTGATCAAACTTATCAAAGTTTCAATTTCTATTTTTCCAAAAAAGATTTATCTGCTCAAACAAGTAATCATTGTTGGAACAATATGGCTGCAGTTTTTTTACTATGCCAGAATCGGATTCGATCGATATGCCATATGGCCAATTATTATACTTACCATCTTATCTAGCTGGATTATTACTCGTCAGCATTCTAATTTACGAATACCAGTCTTTGACAAATTATTGACATAATTCATTCCATATTGATTCGTGATAGGATAGAGCTCGTGTCTGACTTTTCTACATTACATCCAGTTTTACAAGCATTACTTGCTGGTCTCTTTACCTGGGGAATCACCGCTGTTGGAGCTTCGGGAGTTTTTTTCTTTTCAAAAGTGAATCAAAAGTTGTTTAATGGAATGCTCGGGTTTGCCGCTGGCGTGATGATCGCTGCAAGTTTTTGGTCATTACTCGCGCCATCAATTGCCCTGAGTGAGGAGTTGGGTAACCAATCATGGGTGGAGCCCGCTATTGGGTTTCTTCTGGGTGGTTGTTTTCTATGGGTACTAGATAAAATTATTCCCCACCTCCATATTGGCTCTCCAGTCAAAGCAAAGGAGGGGCTTTCTACTCGGTGGAAAAAAACCGTATTATTGTTTTCGTCAATTACCCTTCACAACATTCCTGAGGGATTGGCAATTGGCGTGGCATTTGGTGCAGTTGCTGCAGACATTCCAGGCGCTAGCTTGGCAAGCGCCATTGCCCTAGCTTTTGGCATTGGCATTCAAAATTTCCCAGAAGGTTTTGCTGTGTCAATGCCATTTCGCAGAGAAGGTTTGACCAAAATGAGAAGTTTTTTACTTGGTCAAGCATCAGCAATGGTCGAACCCTTCGCAGCAATCTTAGGCGCAGCGTTGGTGTTAGTAATGCGACCAGCACTACCATACGCACTTGCATTTGCTGCTGGCGCCATGATATTTGTCACGATTGAAGAAATCATTCCCGAATCTCAATCAAATGGCAGTAGTGATTATGCCACCGCTGGAGCCATGTTGGGCTTTGTTGTGATGATGATCTTGGATGTGGCGCTTAGCTAGGTTACAATACAGCCCTAGTTAAATTGGAGACGTCGCATAGTGGCCAATTGCAACAGGTTGCTAACCTGTACCGGTTT
>CAYNWG010000034.1:0-10018 GCA_964400865.1 uncultured Pseudomonadales bacterium | reverse complement strand
TAAATGTCAATAGCGTAAAAAATACGTAAATATAATGGTATAATCAAATAATTATGAAAAAAACAGAGTTTCAGAAATATGAAGTTGGCAGAATCGCGGTTGATGCAGTTGTTCTGACGGTTAAAGATGATTCATTTTGGGTGTATCTAAACACTCGTGAAAAAGATCCGTATCAGGGTTTGGCTGAGCTTCCTGGTGGCCTACTCTTTCCAGATGAAACTGCAGAAACGACCTTACTGCGAAAGGTTACTGATGCAATTGGGTTGACCAATGTTGCTATTCAACAATTTCACACGTTTACCGAGCCAAACCGCGATCCACGAATTAGAACGATTTCGATTGCATACTTGGCCTTACTACCTGCAGAGCAGGTAAAACAGTGGGATTGTTTTCAGGATTTGCACGAATTGCCGAAATTGGCTTTTGATCATCAAGACATTATTACCCAAGCACGAGAGTATATAAAACAAAACGCTACAGATCTGTTGGCAAAGCAATTGCTGCCAGAATATTTCCCGTTGAATCAAGCCCAGGTGGTATACCAACTGATGCAGGGAGAAGTGATGGATAACCGTAATTTCCGAAAAAAAATCTTAGCATCAGGTGTGGTAGAAAAAGCGAGTCTGAAACAAAAAAATGTGACACACCGCCCAGCTACATTGTTTAAGTTTGTGATTTAGTTTAGTGAAAAGCCTCTAGAACGCAAAAAGCCCCACCCTGTGGGGGCGAGGCTTTTCGCTCTTACTCAGTTTTGTTTGCTATTTTTTTTCTCCCTCAATAGGTTGTGGCTAGTACCCGCCGCAGCCGCCGGTGTTACGGGTGCTGCGCCGGTAGGGCTCGGGCATGGCCGCGGTGGTGACTTTGGCTGCGAACTCGTCGCCGCCGCCGGGGTGGTACTGGCCGCATGAGCTGCAGAAGTAGGGTTCGCCGTCTACGAAGATCTGGGCGAAGCCCGACCGCGCTTCGTAGTTCTGGTACTCCCACTCATAGCCCTGCCGCACTTTGCCTCCGGAAACAACCAGGACATGGCGCTTGGTGCCGTTGACCTTCATCGCGAACTTGACTTCGTTGCGAATGAACGCCTCGTTGCTCTGAGGGTTGTCGCGCACCTCGACGTGGCGGATCTTAGCCGACACCTCCATCTTGCCGAAGATGGACATCTCGAAGGTGACCGTGGCGTCGCCCTTGGTGGTCGACGTGGTCGCGCCCATCTTGCCGTCCTCGCCGATCTGCGTGGTCGTCTTCATGACACGGCCGTACCGATCGGGCGTCGTGGTGAAGACCAGGCCCTTGGCCATGGTGGTGGACACCCTCAGCGCCCAGTTGGTGAGCTCATCAGTGTCCAACGCCGACTTGAGCGAGGCAGCCGACTTCTCGGACAGCTCCTGCTCGCGCTGGCGCCGCCGGTCTGCGCGTTCCAGCTTGTCGATCTGGGCTCCCTGCTGGCCGATGGCCTCGTTGGCCAGCCCCAGCATGAACGTGTCGAAATCCATCATCGACTTCTGCTCCTCGAGCAGCTCGACGGCGACCACCAGGCCGACGAACAGGTCTCCGGCGATCTCGGTCAAACCGTCCAACTTGTCCTCTGCCAGGACTGCCCGCTCTTCCAACTGCGTGATCTGTTGCGCTTTCGTAGCCATGAGAATTGCCTCCTTTAAGGCAGGGCCCGCAGGCCCGGGTTTGGGGGAAAGTTTTTGACTCGGCTGACCATAGGTCAACCGGATGTCCATTGTGACAACGTGCTGTGTACGCTGTTGTATACACAAGACGTTGTCACAAAAAGACAACTAAAAGTCAAAAACCTTTATATTTAATTTAGCAAACAAACTGTTAAAGAGCGTTGTGTTAAGAGACTAATCGTTATTCGCCTCGATGATGAAGCGAAAACAATATGTGTCTGTTAACCGTTATTGCATACGAATATGTAACAACAATGTAGAAATATATCACAATAATATATAACTGTCAATAGTTAAACTATTAGGATGTAATCTTTATTCAGTTCATACACGCAAAAAGCCTCAACCCTGTAGGGATGAGGCCTTTCGCTCTTACTCAGATTTGTTTGCTTGTTGAGTTGCTACTTGTTGCGCAACTCTTCCTCCAACTCCTGCCAGTCCTCGAGTGACCACTCTTCAGAGTTATCACTCGCTTCGCCTTCGGCATCGATACACACCTGCTCGCAGTATTCCGCTGCTCTGAAGCAAGCATCCTCGCAAGTATCTTCATCACACCCTTCAAGGCACGAATCAAGCGTGTTATCGCACGCTATTGAACAGGTCTCGTAATTGACGTACCAGTCACCATCGCCCTCTTCACGGTCTTCATCTAGGTCCCAGTCGCCGCCGTCCTCGCACAGAGCGTCGCAGTTATCTGACTCATCGACGCATGTGTCATGACACTTTGGGTCGTTTTCTGGACAGCTATCCCAGCAACTGTCAAACCCCTCAGAACATTCCTCGTGGCAGTCATCTTCCACTTCTTGGAAGTCTTCTAGAGGAAAATACTCCCTATCTCTTCCAAAATACAGCACATTAAAACTCAGAACTGCTGGCATGGTTTGCCTCCTTTAGGCGTTTGGGCCCGCAGGCCCTTCGGGGGGAAATTAGGTTTGAACTTCATCGGTTGGGTTACCCCTTCCGATGTCTGTCAATCGTGACAGCGTGCTGTGTACACAGATATATACACAAGACGCTGTCACAAAAAGACAACTAAAAATCCTAAACCTTTTATTATATTTAGCAAACAAACTGTTAAAGAGCGTTGTGTTAAGAGACTGATCGTTATTCGCTTCGATGATGAAGTGAGAACAATCTGTGTCTTTTAACCGTTATTGCATACGAATATGTAACAACAACGTGTAAGTATATCAAAAAATGCATAAAGTTACAATAATATTATTATAATGATGGTATCAGGATACTCCCGAAATTTTTGATGACTATGATTAATCGTGCTATTATGGATTAGACAGTATTACAGTATAACCTATAATGTTGACTTTATGTTGCACCTAGGATATACTATAGGTGTAATAAATATGTAGGAAATTGAATTACAGACATAAAAAGCTATGCTTGAAGCAAGCAGAAATGTTCCACAAAAACCCGTTCTTCGGCTCAACCTAGGTGGTGAGGGTGAAATCCCAAGATGCATTCAGGTCAATCTTCCATACGTATTAGAGGCTGATGATAAATTCATTGCCTCAAGAAATGGAGATCCAATTGGAGTAAGAGGTATTTTAAAGGGTGGGCCCTTGGTTATTTGTGACTCTGATCGATTGCCGTTCAAGACAGCAGTGTTTGATGAAATCTATGCTAATGGAGTACCCATCGATAAGACTACTTGGTTGGGACCAGGTTATAGTGGTAAGGAAATCTGTAGAGTTTGCAAATTTCATAAAGAAAAAGCCTGCGACAAATGTCATCATGGAATATTTCCAATTAAAGAAGGAATCATTTAATGTCAGAGGAACAAAAGAGCAATTTTAATGAACTTAGGCATCTTCCAGAAGTATTACTTCAGTTTGCGAGAGCTTCAATTGGCCCTATTAGAAGTGGGGCCTACTTTGCAGCAGTGCACTTACCTGGATTGCGGCAGTTGGCCATTAGAAGACAGCCTCATACAGAAAATTTCCTTCACCACAAAGAAGATCCAGAAGAAACTCCTCTTGAGCAATGTGGTGAAGTACTAACTGCGATTGATGAGCGGTTATATAATCAGGGACAGCCAGAGCATTACATCGGTCAAGAATTATTTGGTCAATTTGAGCAAGTGCGCGAGCAATTACAGGTAGAAGCGATTCAACAGCTGGGTAAATCAGGTAAACTTTCAGATTATGTTTTTTTTGATCGCCAAACACAACAAAATGTTCTATTTTTCCAAACTGAGGGAAATCAATTGATTCCGATAGTTGTAAATCAAGAATTTGATGCAAAAAGTCTGCAATTTAAGGAAGCTTTCGAAAACGAAGCGCCCGCCTCATATCTTGATGAAGAATTGCGTTTTGATGAAGTTTTACGTGAAATGGGTTTTACCGATTGGTCAACAGACACTCAAATCTACTCACTGAGACGTGTTACGAGTATCTGCAATCAATTTCATTTAATCAGACAGGATGATTTTGAGCACGATGGCATACTGATTAATAACCTGAGAGACAAAGGAGTGAACACTATTGGTGAACTTCAGGCTGTTTTTCGACTATTATTTTCTAAAGGGATTCAGATGGGACAGGATGGCAGGACGTACATAGACCAAGATTTACTCACTAGGGCTCGTAAAATATTTTGTCTTGCGTATCCAGAAATTGCTCAACATCACGCTGAGCAATGGATATGTGAAGCTGCGCAAGAAAAATTATATTTTCACACCATTTCGGAAAAAATACGCCAAAATACATCACTTGTGCTGGCGTTTATGCGGTCGCAGGCATTTTCACAACATGCACAAGCATTTAAAGATAGACACTTAGCTAGCTTGGGTCAAACCGAACGCGAAACAGCCATTGCCATGCTCGCCGGGTTGTATGTATTGCACTATGAGGGTAATCCACCAGGGCAATCAAGATCTCAGTATTACTTGGCAAAAGAAGCAAGCTATTTTGAAGATATCGAGCAGTTTATTACCGATTATTCTATTGGAGGTGGTGAAACTCCAGAATTATTGGATTCAGATAGTAGGCAAAATCATGAGATAGTTTGTGGAGAAACTGTAGCAGCTGAGCCGTTTGATCAGCAAAAAAAAGAGGTAATAGAAAAGTTTGATGGTTGTTATTTTGATGTTCGATGCCAGATGCGCAGGCATCGAACACATCAAGCACTGCTTGGAACGTTACAGAAGGTTCGGGCTCCCATTACGGTGGATCCAAGGAAAGGTATGTTTCCTAATTTAATTGCCAATTTGGCCATTAAACGCGTCAAAACCGATGAAGGTAGATATCATTTGCTCAGCTCAACGTGGCTCTGGCAAAATGGCGGGTATCTCTTGGAAGATGGAGAGTCTCCACCAAACTTTAATGAGCAAAAAAGTCAAGTAAATCCCGAAAAAGATGAACTTGATCCAGTGAATGCTCGATTGGATCGATCATTACAGTATATATTTGGCATTAATCAGAAGGCAGACGCTGCAGAGACAGGCTCAGTTTATGATAAATATAGAGCTCAAGAACAGCGAATAATATCTGAAGCACCAACGATTATGGAATATTTAGCCACCGGTGATGATGTGCCAGAAAGTATTAGAGATTTTATTAGTCAAATTATTTCTGGTGAATTTGTGACTAGAGTTTTGGAAAAATTTGGTAGTATTTCTGATCAGGATCCCAATATTATTGGTAGGTTTTTCCCCGAAGGACTACAAGCGTTTACCCAATCTGTTTCATATCGATATGCTTTTGATTTTGTTCGAGGTGTAGAAACTAACTTAGGCTTACAAAATGGGTTTTCGGCTAGAATACGAGCTCAATTTATTGGTGATTGGAAACCACTGGATGCGGCAAAATTATCTCTAGATAAACTAGCAATTGCTACGCAAAGGACGTTGCATGATGGCGAACATCGACTCGCTTGGATGAATCATGAAACTTCGGAGATAAAAACACTCAAAGATCTTCAAGAAAAAGCCGAAATCATCTTTGGTTGGGACACTGATGACATGAAATTTTTACGTTGGGTTCCTTTTTGGGATGTCTGGAACACACTTGGCGGTGCCTGGGATTGTGTCTGTTTTACCAGAAAAACTATTTTTAACCCAAGGGCTTTTAAAGCAGCGTAGCTTTTGTCTGATGACAAACACGATTTTTAGGAAAGACGCCTTGCGTCCCTAAGGGCTTTTATATTTTGCTGAATTGAACCAAATGCCATTACGGCTTTGTTAATATAAAATAGATTATCTTTTTCAGCACCTTTAGGAAGTTTTTTGGGTGTTGCGTGGATTCTGACTTTGCCAATATCCAAAAACGATAGATACCAACTTGCATCTTGTTGCACCACAACATGAAATGGGCCATCGGACATAAGTTCAACTCCCATTTGATTAGCCAATGTAAGTAGTGCCTGCGCTTCTTTTTTTATTGCTTCTATAGGAATCTTCACAAACTCACGATCCATCGGAAAGGTGTCTCTGACTTGAGCGGCATCTATTTTTTGGTCATAAATACTCGTAATAGTATCCGCAGTTAAATTCGTCGTTGCAACGGTAATTCCATCTACTTTATAAGCATTCGCAACTACGGGAAAGCCTCTTTGTTGTAGCACGTTCCAGGCGAACAAATAGATATCTGACGGTGTGGCAGTTTTACTCAAGTTAAAATCAACGAGAGTTGGTTGGCAAAAAACTTCAACTTTTCTAGTCAAAACACTTGATTCAAGATCGTTACCTAAGTCATAGTATACAAAATATTTTTCCTCCCAAGCTTCGCGAGTTCTTGGAATGGGGATTATAGATTTAATCGGCAAGCATTGTTTTGAGTCTGGATTTTCAAATATTTCAAAACAAAATGTTCGCTCAGTTATCATTACACTGAGTATTATATAAGATTACATACTGATGAAGACACTTTAGCTTCAGAAATCAATGAACGGTTGTATTGAGTTTTTTACTATACCCTTTTGCGAAATAGTCAGTAATTAAATTATACAAAACTGAAACTAATTCTAGTAATAGTAAGCCCCACCAGACGCTCGCAAAGGGTCCCGCCAAGATCATATAGACAATCATGGCGGAGACTGGATTGATAAGAATAGTTGAGTACGCTAGCGCTTTTTCCACTATAGAATGGTCTGAGTTCTTCTCCCAGATCTGATCAACTTGTTTTGCTTCAATAATTGGTATCCCCCATTGCTTGCTTAAAATATCCAGGGGCAGCGAAAAATGAACTCCGCTCGAACTGAGTAGTTTATTTTTAGCACCTTGTATATAGAGTAGGTCATTGGTAAATGAACTAGTATTTGAAGTAATTACTGCTAGGATATTTTGTGGATTGATTGAAACAATCAGTTGTTTAAAAATTTTCACTTCAATTCCATCGTCAGTAAAGTAGAGTTTCGTAAAATTGATTGGAAAACCTTTAAACATCCAGTAGCCAAGGGTCAAAAAAACCGAAGCAATGATTCTAGAAAAAAGGTCATAGGGAATGAAGGTAAACCAAGGCAGGCTAAAGAGAATGGATAATGAGCCAAAAAGAAATGAAAACCAAAGGTTTGCTCCAGCAATTTGTTTGTAAAAGAAGTCGCTTTCCCAGATAACTGGTTTTTTTGGCTGAAGATCCCTCAACAACCCCCAGATATTTCCTATGATGAGGCCTATGTATGAATTTGACAGCAGTCTAAGTATCATCTGATATTTATTATAGATTGAAAAAAAAGTGAATGATATTAGGAATTAAATTCAGAGTCAGAGTAATCTTGGGTCGGAGCTGAGCGGGTGATTGCAATCGTTTTGTGTCTGTGATATTTATACTCTTATGAAAATAACAATCTTGGGTACCGGTATGGTTGGAAGAGCGCATGCGAGCAAACTTAAACAGTTGGGTCACGACGTGGTAATAGGCACCCAGGATGTATCAAAAACCATGGCAGATACCAAAACTGATGCCATGGGTACTCCCCCATTAGGCACTTGGCTTGAAGCGAACCCAACTATACGGTTAGCATCCTTCAAGGATGCAGCCGCACACGGTGAAATTGTTTGGGAAGCCTTATCTGGGGCGGTAGTAGTAGAAGTATTGCAGGCACTTGAAGCTGAGCTGGAAGGAAAAATTTTAATCGATATTGCAAATCCGTTAGATTTTTCCAAAGGTATGCCGCCCTCTCTATTTGTTAGTAATACGGATTCGTTAGGCGAACAAATTCAACGAGCATTGCCCAATGTAAAAGTAGTGAAGACATTTAATACGACCAACGCTTATTTGCAGGTAAATCCACAGCTATTAGCCGATGCTGACCATCATATTTTTATGAGCGGCAATGATGCAGATGCCAAAACCGAAGTTACTGAAATTTTGCAGACCTATGGCTGGAAACACATTATTGATCTGGGCGACATCACTACCGCTCGTGGTACAGAAATGTTGTTGCCAATTTGGTTGCGTCTGTGGACAGCATTGGGCAATCCAAATTTTAATTTCAAAATTGTCGTTGGACCGAAGTCAGAATAAACATTGCGCCAAATTGCAAACTAACAGTTAGTCTATCAGCGCTTATGTGTCATCGCAAATGTAATGGATATTTACTTACTTGTCTCTTATCGTCTAGATGGCTAGAATAAACATGTTGTCTGCTCAGCCAAGTAACACGAATATTGTATTGACGACATGTTTGACGAACCATCTAGCGAAATAAGCAACCATGGAGTAACACAACAAACACTCGCTGAAAGCGAGTTAGTTCTCGAGGCAATTCAGATTGAGCCACTGGTAGCTTCAACGACGTTTGGTGAACAAATATGTTACGATGGCCGATTCTATCGCGGAAGTACGGCCAAAGGTGTTGCTTTTGATGCCCATTTGAGTGGGAGATTGAGGAGAAATTTGTCAGATAATCCTGATAGATCTTCGTCACTTAAAATTGATTTTTTTGGCACTGATGAATCACGGGTACAAATGACACTTGGAAGTGTGAAGGTTAATATTTTTGAACCTACCCCTATCTTACTCAAAGCTTTTAAAATTACGACTCAGCCTGATCAAAAAGTTGTAATGATAACGTCCCTACTTTCTTCACAAGTGCCCAGGAAAGGAGTGGGCACCAAGCTATTTGATGTTTTCAGCGCTTCACTTCCTACCATAGTAAATCAAGCAGTTGAAGTTGGCGTTTATCCTACAAACACCTTATTTATTAGAGTCATTATTGATGAAGCAAGTCTTGAGGGATGGGCACAATGGCAGACAAAGAGAATGCGAGATGCAGGTGAAAATGTTATAGAAGCCAAAGCTGGGTCAATGTATTATCAACTCATTTCCCCCGCTATTCCAGACAGCACCAAACTGTTTGCGTGGCAGGAAGATGCAGCGAAGAAAAAAACAAATTCGAACTAAACAGCATATTACTTCAAACGAGCTTTCCTTTCCTAAGTTTGATTCGGAAACGGGTGAATCACTTGATGGAATGCCAGTTGCTCAATTAACCCAGATGCTACGAGAACTCGAAGAAAACTATTGACAGAACACCTGCGGCAAAGAGATTGTTTGCCTGATACATGCTAAATTATATTTATAGTATGAAGATAAAGTTGAAGGTACACCGGGAATGGTAGTTAGATTTTACAGAGATGATCCGCAATGGGGACAAAAATTGGCTGTGCTTTGCGCACTCCCCCCACACACAGAGCAATTTTTATGACTACGATCTATTAAATTGCCGCAGCCCGGACAAAATTTGGCTTGGGATGGTACCGATATTCCACATTTAGCACAAGTGGATTGATTTTCGGTGGCAGATTTCCGAGCTAATTCTAGTTGAGTTTCTCGAAGATCTTCCTGATGATCAATCGCCATGGCTAATTCCACCATATGCGAAATTTTTCCCCCCGGAGCAAATGGGTCGGGTGTTGGTGGAGGGATCAGTTTAGAGCCACAGTGTTGACAAACACCATCTTTCAGATTATTGCTTCCACAAGTGGGACACTTTTGAACCTCAGCTTTTGGAGCTTTGTAATCTTTAAAATGCTCTGCCACTTTAGTCCTTTCTCGATGAATGTATTCTAACATAGATAAATCCAAGCACTCAATATGGAGGAGTCCAACCTTAATCATGTAAAACGTAGGTGTCGTGACGTTCTAAAATTCTTATAAAAGATGAGTGATGGCGTGTGAGCCACGATGCTCTTTGTCCCAAACCATTACTTGAGTAGAACTATACTTTGATGAGATTACTTAGATTAAAAGAGAAGTTGGGGGTAGTTTTGACTGACCTATCGGATGTTTCAATTATTTCAATTTTTGAGTCCTCAAGTTGCCGGTAATTCTTACAATTCTCATACCCAATTTTCATTTTTATCTAACTTAGTTACTACATAA
>CAYNWG010000033.1:0-10506 GCA_964400865.1 uncultured Pseudomonadales bacterium | reverse complement strand
ATTTGATTCAAAGTTTGTTCGCGCTCATCATGCCCGCCCATGCTACCCATGCCACGAACTCGTCCAATCGCATCAATTTCGTCAATGAAAATAATTGAGGGCGCGAGTTTTTTGGCCGTCTCAAACAAATCTCTAGCTCTGGAAGCACCGACTCCCACCAACATCTCCATAAATTCACTGCCTGCGATTGATAAAAATTGCACATTAGCTTCACCAGCAACGGCGCGCGCTAACAGTGTCTTACCAGTACCAGCTGGACCAACAAGCAACACGCCCTTCGGAGTGCGCGCGCCCAGCTTCTGATATTTCTTTGGGTTTTTCAAAAAATCAACAATTTCTTCAAGCTCTTTTTTTGCTTCGTCCATACCTCCAACATTAGCAAAAGTAGTATTCTGCTTACCTTTGATGAATATTTTGGCTTTGCTTCTGCCAATACCCATGATTCCGTCTGCCCCACCTCGAGCTTGACGGAAAATAAAGAAAAAGAAGACAATCATGAGGATGACTGGTAAAAAGTTGATCGCTGCCTCAAAAACTAATTGCCAGCCAGATATATTTTCTACCTTTAAATCGGCTTGTGCCAAATCTATATCAGCATTGGCAAAAATCTGACTGGTAGAAACTCCCGTTTCTTTTCTGGCGTAACGCTCAACCTCATCATCTTTATAACTGGCCCGTAATTCATCCCCAGCAATTGCAATTTTTTCTATCTTTTCCGACCGCAGATCTTTGACTAATTGGCTCAAGGTTATTTCTTCTCTACTTGAACTAAAAAGTCCTAATAAAAATGGTAAAAATAAGATACCAATCAGCACATATAAAAAGCCACGATTAACTAATTGCTGAAAGTTAAGTTTTAACTCGATTTTCTTGACCACAGTATTTTTTAACTGATTAGACTGCTTATTCTGTGACTTTTTTTCTTCTTTTTTTTCTTCCATAACGGCGGTTATTGTAGCACGGTGTATTGAAATCTATCTGATCATCAAGCCGTTCGAGACACCAACCCAAGGTTGCAAAAGCACTGCTTGATCCCCATCTGCAGCCAAAACCATTCCCTGACTTTCGACACCCCTGAGCATCCTCGGCTCTAAATTGGCTAAGTAGACAATTTGTTTGCCAACTAAATCTGTTGGTTGGTACCAAGCTTTGATTCCTGCGGCAATTGTTCGGTGACCAAGTCCTCCAGTCTCGGGGTCACCCACATCAAGCGTAAGTTTGAGCAACTTATCTGCACCCTCGATTGGTTCGGCAGCGATCACAGTCGCTATCCTGATATCAAGTTTCACAAAATCGTCATAACTAATTTGATCTTTCATCGAGTTCTCCTTAGTGTAAGCCAATCACAGAAAATACTTCAGTCATGGTTTGATTACTTACTTCTTTTGATCGGTCTGCACCTTTTGTTAGGATACTTATAACTAATTCTGGTTGATTTGCCAAAGCAATTCGACTTGATCTAGCATTGGCGAAAAATTGCTGATGGGCCAAAAATAGCTTTTCTTTGACCTCTACATCACCCACTTGACCTGCTACATACCGTGCTTTTAGTTCATCCACTTCAGCTTTATTTTGGTTCAATAGGTCATGATAGATAAACACTGGATTACCTTCTACCTTACCTGGATCAGTGGCTTTTTGCCGATTTGGGTCAGTATAACAATTCATAATTTGTTTTCGAATCACCGCTTCATCTTCAAAAATGCCAATGATGTTTCCCAGTGATTTGCTCATTTTGCGTTCGCCATCGGTGCCTACAATTTTACCCAAGTCTTTGGCAATCAGAGGTTCCGGCAAAGGAAAAATTTCCTGACCATAGGTTTTGTTAAAATTTTCCGCAATATCTCTCGTTAATTCCACATGCTGTCGTTGATCTTCCCCTACTGGCACACCAAAAGGTTTGTACAACAAAATATCTGCAGCCATTAAAATTGGATAGTTGAAAAGGCCCATATTCACGGTATCAACGTCTGCGCCTTTTTGGAGTTTATCTTTATACGCGTGCATCCGTTTCATCTGACCCAAGCCAATGTAGTTTGCCAAAACAATTGCAAGCTGTGTGTGGCCAACTACCATTGACTGACGGAAAAACGCACACTTTTCTGGATCAAGACCAAGCGCCAAATAATCCAAGATCACATTACTAATATTTTCGTGCAAAATCGATGGATTTTGCACTGTAGTGAGTGCATGCAGATCCGCCACAAAATAGAAGGTTTCAAATTCTTCATTATTCTGTAATTCAATTTGGGGCTTCACGGCTCCAAAATAGTTGCCGATATGTAGCGAATTGCCGCTCGGGGTAATACCAGATACAATGCGTTTTTTCATATATTTCCTTGGTCGTTATCGATTATACCGTAGTAATAGCCACCTGCGGAGTAATTGCCGTACTGACAAAAGCTACAATGGCTGAGATGAGCACGTTTATTTGTTTTTCTTCTAACGGAGTTATCAAAAGACTAGGATTTTCTAATGGAAAACTTCCCGGCGGATGTAATGAACCAAAGTTAAAATACGCCGTTCTTGCCCCTGTTATTTGGTCTGTATATCTTTTCAGTGACTGCAAACCAACGTTTTTGAATGCATGCTGGACATCAAGACCTGATTCGATTAATCGACCTACAAATCCTAGCGCAACAATCATTTTTCCAGTTTTTTTCGAGACAATTCTCAACGTATAGTCTCCTCTTTCTACTCTACCACCTTGCAATAAAGGTTTGCTCTGATCTCCAGTGTTAGAAATTGACCAAGCGATTTCATAATCGCCAACAGTTTTTGAGAAAGTAACAACGCTTTTGTTACTCCAGTCTTCCAACAAATTTAGGGAATCAATCGGTGTTACAACACTTTGTTTAAGGTTTTCATACTTGGAATCTAAATCAATCAAATTTGCATATCTGTTCACTGTTACAGTCCAACCTTCCCCAATGGTTGCGATCCAGCTCAATTCAACCAAACTATCTTTTTGAAAGTTCTGAATCAGATTGGGAATCTGCTGGACATACTGAAGCGGATGTTCTACTGGAGCTAAACCCTGTGTTAGATTGACGTCTACTAATTGAAGCTTTTCGAGCTCGCCCAAAGCCATCTGGTCATCTACTAATCGAACGCTTCTACCTTCGTCTATCCATTTCCTATACCACTCAAGACTCTGCAATTCTAATTCCCGCTGACTTTCTAGCGAAAGTGGTTCTCCTACTGCACCTTTCAAAATAGTAGCCGCAACAAATCCCAATGAAAGCTTTAAAAACTGACGTCTTTGTTCGAGAGTTATATTTGGAGATTTACTTCTTATTACTTCAAACACACAGGCTTCTTATCATTTTTGATAGTCTACTTGAGCAATTAGTATGCCAGTTTGAATTTGGTCTCAGCTTGCTAATTCTAGATTACAACTCTTCTATCTGAACGTTTGGTTCCATTTCTGGAGCATCAATTAGTTTGAGATATTTTTCGGTAGTGGTAATGCGTTTGTGGCCAACCAGTTGAGAGACATAGACTAGTGGGGTACCAGCTTTCAGTTGTTCGGCCACAAAGGTATGGCGTAAGTCATTGACTTTTGCCTCTTTGATACCCGCCAGGCGGAAATATCGATCAAGTGCAGTTCTAATATTGCGCACCAAAAATGGTCGGCAGGTTTTCGTTAGGAAAAAAGTTTTTTCTCTGGCGCGTGGCCGCACCTCAAGATATTCCATTAGAGCTTTTTTAGCTGCAGTATTGAGTGGAACCTTGCGGCCACCACGTGAATTCTGAGGGACGATTGTCACTACATTACGTTCAAAGTCTACATCAGTCAGCTGAAGCGCTGCTAATTCGCTAATTCTCATACCCGTTTGTAATAAGATCTCAACCACTGCGCACATTCTGGCATCACCACGAGCAGCGTCACGCAGAGCACGGTACTCAATTTTTGACAACACTCTTGGGGGAGATTGATCAAACTTGGGATGAGCAATAATACCAGCGGGATTCGTATCGATTAATTTTTCACTTATCATAAAGCGGAAAAAAGCTTTAATCGAATTAATCTTCCGTGAAATAGACTTACCCGTATAGCGTTGCTTCTTGAGTAATTCTTTGAATGCGTCAATATCCTCGGAGGTGGTTTCTCCTGCATATAATTTACCCAAGGTTGCCACAAAGTCCACTAGTTGTTCTACGTCTTTTCCGTAGGCCAACACAGTAGCGCGAGCCTTACCAGCATCCTGGAGACTACTTACGAATTGAGCTTGTGCTTCACTTAACAGTTTCTGCATACTAGAATGTCTCTACTTACTTGTCTTGTACTTTGGGCTGGCGTCTATTGTATCACGACTATAAACGTGTCATGATGGATCTTTATAGAGCCTGAATACTGTACTTGTGCTCCACAATAGGCTTATAGTATCATAATGGAGGTTAAATAGCAATGCGCAGAGTCCTTTCCCACCCAGCATTTATGTTACTCATAGGAATTTTAGCGATTTTATTTGTTTTCTCTTTACGATCTACTCAAAAGTTGACTACCCAAAGAGGAATTCAAGTAGAAAAAAATCAACTTGAGGTTGAATCCCTAAAAAGCAAACAGGAGCAACTGCAAAAACAACTTGAGGAATCGCAGCTGCCTTTTAACCAAGAGAAGATCC
Source organism: uncultured Pseudomonadales bacterium (assembly GCA_964400865.1). Taxonomy (GTDB): domain Bacteria; phylum Patescibacteriota; class Microgenomatia; order UBA1400; family PJMF01; genus DAOQVB01. The sequence goes on along the minus strand of CAYNWG010000033.1, from coordinate 5,878 downwards.
TGCGCAATGAACTCCGCCAGCAGAAGGAGGGAGATATTGTGATACAAATTCCTTCGATTGCACCACAAATCACGCCTCCGCCTTCTCCAACTCCAACTATCACCAACTGGAAAGCCTGGATGGAAGTAATTTTTTAACGAAAAAATTTATCTTTTGCCAGTCTCCAAGCTGCAATTGTCGACGCTGCTTGAATCTGGTTGGAGTCAATTAACTCGTCAAGTTCTTTGGGTGAAAGCAAAACTACCTCAATGTCTTCTGTATCATCAAGTCTTTGTTGAGAATTAAATTCAACATCTTTGGTGAAAAAGCAGTGGACTTTCTCTGTCCCCTTAGTTACAAAACCTGCAATAGTACCAAAATACTCAAGATTTGGTACCAATATCCCTGTTTCTTCTTCCAGTTCATGGCGAGCAGTTTCTTCTAGATTTTTATGTGAATCTTCGATTCTGCCAGCGGGAAATTCAAGTATCACATCGCCAAAACCAGGTTTAAATTGGCGAACTAAAACAATTTGCCTCTCTTTGGTAACAGCCACAATCATGGCAACATCGGCTAAGGTTGTTACGGTAAAGTCATCAACTATCTTGCCGTTGGGCAACTGATAACTCCTCATTTCTAGAGGAAACCACCTGTGTGGTGAAATATCCTTGGTAGATAACAGTTGCCATTTTTGTGGAGTCATATCTATTTAGTATACGTTTTACTGCATTTGTTGAGTATGTTGATTATTTTTTATATGTTACTTGCGGATGCAAATCAGAAAAACGATACATGGTAGTATTTTTCATATCTTCGGGGGTAAGATCAATCGAATAACCTGAGATTTCTTTGACTGGGTAGCCAAATTTTTCAAGCATTTCGTCAACCACAATCAGTGGCCGTAAGAAGTTTGCTTTTTGAGATTCTACAACCTGCTGTTCAGTAAAACTTCTGGGGAAAAAATGCTCTGGAAAAATAGCTTTTGGTTGGCAATATTCGAGTGCAGTTTCGTTATGCTCATTATTTTCCGTTACTTCATCCCCCACGATACTTGATCGTATAAAAGCAATGTTGGTTTCTGCTAAGATTTTTCTCTCATCCTCGGTCACTTTGGCTTCAAATACTTTTTGTTGCTTGGGACCAAAGTCTGCAAAGTTAGTGATTGAATACGGTCCTACTTTTACATTAAAAATGATGGTTGGCGTTCCCCTATCCTCAAGTGCTTCAATACCAACTATTTTTATTTCATTATGGTTATAAGTGCCGGGGTATGAGTACACATGCGCCTGTGGCGATGCGCCAATGTGGCCATGATCATGCCAGGTACTACTGCTTACGAGTAAATCTGCCTCGATATTGCCAATGTCGACGTTGCAATAGGTGTCGTAAGGATCAAACAAGATTCTGTGTTGCTCGTACTGGACTAAGAAGCAACAACGTCCATACCAAGTGATTGAGATTAGTGGGATGGTTGGTTTCACAATTGCAATAATTAGCTTAACTTCTTATTCTGGTTTCTGCGCAACAGCGTCTGCCCAGTCTTTAGCAAAATTTTCAAGTTCTGTGGTATCAAGAAGATTACAGAGACTTATCTTCCCAAGCTCAAGTCTATACGTACTCAACTTGTCTGGATTAGTTTGTAACGATTCAGTATACTGTTCACAAATTTCCAGAGCTCGGGTTTTAAGCAGCTTCCAAACTCCACCTACAATCTCTCCTCTTTTGACTAAAGCGACAAAGTCAAATATTTGATCCAATGATGTTAATGATTGTATCTTTTGCTCAGGAGTTTCATCTGGCTGTTCTACCGGCCGATTGTTGAATTCAGCGGGTCTCGAATCTCTTTCTCCAACCTGTCTAACTTCGTCTAACATGTGTTCCTTTCATCATATTTATAAAAAGTTTTTCTGCATCAAATCATGAGCTAGCATATCATAAAACGCTAGTCGTTAGTATCAAGGCTAGTGTATTTTACAATTTCTTTGAGCGTTTGCTGTTCTGTTTGGAGTGAATTATCAATGACCAAATAGTCATCATTTGTCGCTTGTATTGATTTAAACTTATCATAAAAAAAATCGATAAACTCCTGAGGTGTTGGCTTAGGATGTGATTTTCTAATTCTAGCTCTGACATGTAAGGTTTCAAGCGATGGTATTAAGACAACTATTTGTAGATCTCTGCAATGCTTTGCTAGTTTTTCTTGATAATAAGCAAATTTTTCTGGTAAAACCACGTGAGAAATTACGACGTTTGAATCAAAATTAAACTGTAGTGCTCGGTCTATTAAGTTATCGTGAATAGAATTCCATGATTTGCTAGTCAAGCCTAAGTCCTTGATTACTTGATCGCCATCAATAAGATGAAATAGGCAGTTCTTTTCAAACAGCTTCGCAATAGTGGTTTTTCCTGAGGCAGATGAGCCAGTGATTATAACGATCACCATCAGATTTTAGCACGTATGATGCGACTACTACTCATTGACAGTATCACTCTTTTTTCTTTAGAATGAGCTAATAGTAAAATCCTAAAATAACCCCTGGTTTTTTTAGGTTAGTATGGAGAATAGTATGCCTGTCAAAAAAAAGAAAGTGGCTGCCAAGAAGGTAGTCAAAAAAGCGGTTAAGAAAAAGGTAGTGGCAAAAAAAGTAGTCAAGAAAGCTGTTAAGAAACCAGCAGCTAAGAAAGTTGCAAAAAAGAAAAAGTAACTACTTTTCATTAGAATCTAAAAACGGCGCTAATTCGGCGCCGTTTTTGTTCTTAAATACTGTGAGTTTGCTGATGCATGATATGATACGGTCGCTGATTATTTACTTCTGCAAGGAGAAATTATGTCACCTCAATTAATAAAAGCATTAGGTCAACTCGCTCAAGGTGGAATCACCCCCGAGTCTATGAATACAACAGTTGAGCAAATTGCTACTGCGTCAGCGGGTAGCACTTGGCAGTGCGAAAAAGATGGTAAAACAATGACGCTAACAAAAAATGAAAATCCATCACCCGATCAAGAGAGCTACGACGTTTCCTGGGAATAATTATTGCTAAATGGTTTGAAGGGAGTTAGCAATGATTTTCTTTGCCTCAATTATTAATTTTTCGAGCAACCACAACGAAGTATCTAATTAACCCAAGATTGGTGTAGGTTTTTTTAGAAAGTATTTCTGTACCAAATTTTCGTAAATTTTGTATAAACTCATTTTGTTCATACATTTGACTATACGGGTGCACTAAAAATTTCCGCGCGAGCTTGCCAAGAGGACTGTTAAATGTCTCAACAGAAAGATCTTCGAGCACCAACAAACCACCTGGCTTAACTACTCTTACAATTTGCTGGATAGCCTTTTTCCAGTCGGGAACATGATGGATACTACCAAAGTTAAATATCGCGTCAAATGAATTATCTCTAAAAGGTAGTTTGGTAACATCGGCTACTAGCAAATCAACTTTACCATCATAGTTCTGTTGATTTGCTAATTCGATCATTTTTAAATCTAAATCAACACCAGTGACTTCACTCGGCAGAAATTGTTTCTGAATTAATTGGATCCCTCGACCAACACCACAGCCAATTTCCAGCACTTTGCTATGTATTGGCACGTCGACAATCTTTTTCATTCGAGGAATTTCAACTATCTCTTGCAATAATCCCCTTAAAGGATTATTCATTAAGAAAAATTCAAGTTTATTCAGGAGCATTTTAAAAGTATAACAGTTCAAAAAAAATGTTGCGGGGCCGGGAGTCGAACCCGGCCTGTAAGATTATGAGCCTCACGTGCACCGTACACTACCCCGCGCACAATCGACAACTTGGTCGATGACGTCTGCTATTGTAACAGCATAGGAAGAAACGTCAATTCTTGGTATAATCCTGCTTTGCCGAAAGTAAACGGCATGTGCCAGGGTAGCTCAGTTGGTTAGAGCATGGGATTCATAAACCCAAGGTCGAGAGTTCGAATCTCTCCCCTGGTACATTTCAAATGAACATGCAAAACATTTCTGCATTTTTTTCCAACTCATCGCACACCCAATTGCTTGCTGGATACACTAACAAACAAGAATCACTTAATGTATTACAGCAATACCTTGATTTAAACAATGTACCCTTGGTACAAATGGAGCAAGTTCATGCTAACCACCTGGCAGAAATAACTACTACACATTCAACAATAATAAAAAATGTAGACGCAATTTTTACATTCAAAACTAACATTTGCCTAGCAGTGCGTTGGGCTGATTGTTTACCAATACTTTTTTCCCACTCATCAGGTTTGGTTGGGGTAATCCATGCGGGCAGACGAGGTACAGAAAACCTGGTAACTAAGAAAGCCTTGATGAAAATCAAAACAATCTGTGATATTTCTCCTCGCCAACCTTTGTCAGTCTGGTTTGGTCCGAGAATTTGCTCAAGATGTTACCAAATAGATAAAGTAACTAACCTTCACTATGATTTAGTCAAAGAAAATCAGCATCAGCTGTTTTCAGTTCTAGATGGAAATCTGGTTTCATTACGAGAGGAACCAAAATGCACTCACTGTAATCCCAAGCAATTTTATTCATATAGAAGAGATGGTAGTGGAGTCTCCATGAATTACGCTGTAATCGCTCAATTGAGTTCTTTAGAATAATAATTGTATATCTTTTTCAGATTATCTGAAAAATCATACGTTTCGATGGTGGTAAGGTCTATTTCAACTTTTCTCTGTACTGCTGAAAAAAGTCGATCAGCCGGTTCAACCCAAGCCAAACCATGCGTTTCACCATACCGATCAATTAAATCTTGTTTACGTCGTTGATACCCAACAATTCCCTCTGGAGAAACACATAAGTCAGCAAATTCTACGATTTTCGCTTCTGGCATAACATGATTATTACCATCGAGTAGACGATCCATATCACGTAAGACCCGACCAATTGAGTTTTCTAGACCAATTTCGGCAATCATCTGGTGAGTAGCTTTTTTTGCATCTGCTCCATATGTTAACATCATCTCATCTTGAACATTCTGCCAGCGCTCAGCTTCATCTTCTAACTCTCCCATAAACGGCCTCTTAAATTTGACGATGTTACCTAGATCGTGTAGCAGTACTGAACGAATCGTGAGTTGTTGGTCCACTGTTTCCCCAATCCAGTTGTCTAAAATGAGTAAACAAACCGCTGCTACCTCTTTCATATGGCGCTGAAGGTTGGGAGGAACAGAAAATTGTTTATATAAAGCTTGAATCGTCATTCAGTGCAAGAAATGCGTATACATGGTGTTTCTGAGGTATACTATACCTAGTTAGTATAGGTTACAACAAAGGATCCATATGGTTTATCAAGCCATTGCCGAACGAGCCGAGAATCAAGCATCTGCTTCTCCCAATGCACTCGAGGCTTATTTAGATCAGAATAATTTAACGGAAGATGATACGTTTGAAAAAATGGCTTCCTATCGAGAGTTGCAGGGACGTATTCACCGAGATCTAAAAACTGTCCACGAACTAGCAAGTACACTTACTATCAAAGGATTGTTTTTTGAGATCGGAGAACGTGCTCGTGCAACAGAAATGTCTGATTACATTCCAATCACTATTACTTTTAAAAATAAAATAGTGCTGGCATTTAACATAGACTGTGGAACAGCCCCAATATTACCAGACGGAACTTTCAGAAATATTTCTGAAAGTGAGTTACGAAAACTGCTACTTGAAAAGTTACAGCAATCTACTTCAACCCAAACTGAAGTATCTTAAATACACTTTTTATATTACTAGTTGAAAATATAGTTTACTGCCCTCGGCAACCGCCGAGGGCAGTAACTTCTAAACTACATCATGCCATCCATGCCACCACCTGCTGGCATCATGGGTTTCTTATCTTCTGGCACATCGGTAACCAGACATTCTGTCGTAAGAATCATTGA
>CAYNWG010000032.1:0-10633 GCA_964400865.1 uncultured Pseudomonadales bacterium | reverse complement strand
GCAAAGGTATGATGAAAGTACTATGAAAAAAAACGGTTTTACCCTGATAGAAATTCTGGTAGTAGTAGCAATTATTGGTTTGTTGGCAACACTCGGAATAGTATCATTCCAAACATCAATGCGGAGAAGTAGAGACGCTCGAAGAATAGCGGAAGTTAAAGCAATGCAAAATGCTGCAGAGCAGTATTATGCTGACAATCAAGAATATCCCTTGTCTACCACTGATTGCAAATCTGCTTTAGTAGATTATGTTCAGAATCTTGATTTTGATGACCCTAGGGGAGTTGCATATGAGTGCGACTTGGTTGCTGATGGTTCAACATACTGTTTCAGTTCGCTTCTAGAAAGTGAGGAACCAACGGATGGAAATTCAGGTGCTAACTGTAGCGGATTGGGCACTGCTAGTAGTCGGTATTACATTGTGCGCAATTTATTCTAAATATTAGGAAATCATATGTTGATGATAAATAAACTGACTAAATCAAATATGGGCTTCACCATGATTGAGTTACTCGCAGTAGTAACTATCATGGCGATTTTGTTTACTGTTGGAATAGTTTCGTACACTAACGCCAGCAGAAATGCTCGAAATAGTCGCAGGCAAACCGATCTTGCCAATGTCAGGCAAGCGCTGGTACTGTATCGTTCGGATAATGGTTGTTATCCAGCTTCGCCAAGTTGGCAAATGTTGGGAAATGTGCTGATAGCTGACGGATATTGGTCGGAATCAACCTTTCCGTCAGATCCATCATATGACTATATTGCCAATGGCAATTGTGGTTCTGGAATGGCATCTGGCTTTGATATAACCACGACGCTTGAAAACCCTCCTGGTGGTACTATCACGATGAATGAGCCATAAATTACGCATGCAACCGCTTAATCACTCAAATTCTCAAGGTTTCACCCTTATCGAACTCATGGCAACTATGGTAGTTGGCATGATTTTACTGATTACTGGCGGCGTGACGTATATGCAATTTCAAGAGAGACAAGAAGCCGAAAAGGTGGCTACAGAATTACAACGATTTGTTGTGAAAACCCGCTCAAGGGCTAGGTCGCAAGATGCTGAGGGCTGTACGACGCCGGGTCAGAAAGTAGTTGGTTATACATTTACGTTTGATTCAGCTTTGGACCAAGTGGAAAGTACGGGTTTTTGCGGAACCGGTAAATATTCCGCAACGAATGGTTCTATCGTTGACGCGTATCCTATACCAGCTCCGGTAGACATAGAAATAGATGGCTCACCCGTGGTTGTTAATGGGAGCGTTACCAATTCGCGATCAATCACCTTCTTTTCTCTCACAGGTGGAGCCACAGTACAAAACTCAAACGATGGCACAATAGATGTTAGCCGTGGTGGTGTGACCTATCGGTTTGTTATTAGTCCGGGGGGAGAGATTAGCAGTGTGCAGAAAGTACCGTAATATGGTTAATCAAAGAGGTAATACGCTCATTGAATTATTACTTGCAACCGTGATAGTTGGGGTAGTCCTGACTGGTGTAGCTATCAGTCTCACCTATTCAATTCAACGAGAAGCACTCAATCGATATAGAGAGGGAGCAACAGGATTGGCTCAGGAAGTTTCCGAATATTTACTTCTTTTACGCGCCCAGAATAATTGGCAGGCGTTTTATGCAAGCGTGCAGAATAATACAGACTATTGTTACTCAGATTCGCCTGCAGGCAATATCACCCCGATAGGCTCTGGGTGCCCAGTTATGACCAGGCTTGGAATGGATTTTACTGCAACAATTGGTATCGAAAAACCACCAGTAATTCCTCCAAACCCAGAAAAAGTCACTGCCAACATCACTGTTACTTGGGAGGTCGATTCTGACCCCAAGACTTACGAGCTGACTCAAGAATATTACGAACGTGAATTTTAAATTTGATTTCTCACCAAAACAGTGTGACGAAAATCGTTTTCGATTGCAGTACCCTGCGCATCGGTACGAGTGAGGGTGAAATTGATAGTGACATATGGCTGATTAGCATTGTTGCAATCTAGGATGAATGAACCTGCCTCAACTTCATATGGTGAAACTGTGAGGAGATCAGTTCTTTCGGGTAGGAGTAGAAGTGGTAAAGCGGCTGAATGTGAGGCAATTTGGTTTGAACTCACAAAATACTCGGTTACTCTACCGTCTTCATTTAGAACAGATAAAGTTTGGCCACTCGATTGACAGACTGGAATACCTTTCGCGTTTCGAATAAAGTAACTCATAGTATCAAGCGCATAGTTACCCTCTGCTCTCAATTCTTGTCTAAGAGTGATGCGAGCATCTGCTGTCAAACTAGCAATAAAAAGCGTGGATACTCCAAGTAGTAAAAGCAAAAGTAGTGAGCTTACCACCAAAAGTTCAACTAATGAATAACCTAGTTCATGTCTTGCCATGTAACATGTGCCTCTCTGAGAATATTTGGTATGGTGAGTGGTAGATTTGGATTATAGCGAAACACCTCTGTTTTATTGGTATTATTTTCAAAATCACGATTAAGTGTAATTCCACTGCAGCCGATAAAGGTACCGTACCCCACAAAACGTTTTTCAGGTCTGGTAGTGGGATCAGTAGTGTGTTGAACAATGATCGATCCATCTGTGGAGAAGTATAATCCCGCGATGTTCACAGCTTCGTCAGTGGGGTTGGCAATGATATCGTTACCAATGCTTGGATCAATAATAATATTTCCGTTGACAATGAAGCCAATAAAGGCACCATCAGCGAGTTGCATACCTCCGCTTTGCAATGACCCCGGACTTGTAATGACCAAATCTGCTGGTACTGCAGAACTGCCTACGACTACAACTATTTTCTCAGTGATATTCCAATCGGCAATATTGTTCACATTTAGTGCAAAGTTGTTCGGATGATAATAGAGGTAGAAGTCTCCTTGATCATCCGCAGCATTGATGATTGATGTGATGTCGTTAGCTGCTGGCGATGCTTGGATTGTTGCCGAAGCAATATCTAGTTTTTCTGCAAAATAATCAAATGTAAAGTCTTGGCAGATGGTGTTTTGAGTGTTTTCTGCTTTTCCAATATTTGGAAAGGATGAAAAATTAACAGAATATCTACCATAGGTGCCTATGTTAATTACACCGCCATCTCCACACATGGGTAGTCCTGACGAGTTATTTGGGCTGGCTGCAGAGTTTTTATCTACAGAATATGATTCAAGTGGAGATAAATCAGGAAGAGTTACGGTAAAGCCATTATTTGAGTAAATATTTCCGCCTTGAGCTTGCCACCATGGCGTGATAACTGGAATTGGAGTTGGGGAAGGTGTTGGGGTGATTGTGGGAGTGGGAGTGGGAGTTGCGCTCGGATTAGGCGTCGGGGTTGGAGTGGGTGTTGGTCCAGCGGGTTCGTTGTAGCAGAAGTTGTAGGGACCAGTTGTGTTATTTAACGTATATGTGACTGAGTGATTAATTGGAGAGGCAGATGACTCATCAACCTCTGCCAAGTTAAAAGAACTATCAATTTTTAATCGTTCTGAGACACCACTATCGGTTCTACCGATGAAAAACCCCCCAGGGAATGGATCGCCCGCCCAAGGGGTTGAAAGAGTGACCCCATCGCTATATGAATTAAGATTTTGGGGGAAGTTTCTTTTTCGCGGATAACCGGAGCGTCTATACCCTCCCCCACAAGTATAAGCTATATACTCAGGGTAAATTCTAAAGTTTTTGCCGTTGAGAATGGCATTAGCAACCCCGTTGGTACAGGTAATCTGACCACCCACAAAATCCCCGTTTGGATTATAGAGTGATGGATAGTTTGTTTGATTGAGGTCTGTTACACAATTTGTCCATGAGTGGTAGCCGCTGGGGCTTGTCGGGTCGATAATCTGTAGGGTTGAACCGCTAAATTGGCAGTTTCTATCATTCACTCCTGCATCTGGGTCATTTCCCCACCAATACCAGTTGCCTGCGGTTTCCTCGGTAAAACAATCATCGCCAAAACCATTGTCGTAGCCAAATGGAGGGCCACCAGCAGGTGCTTCTCTAATTACTCTGGTGTAGCACAAACCTGGATCAGCAAACTGGCCTCCGTTTTGGGGGAGCGGGTTGCATGCCGTGTCTGGTGGGGTATCGAGCGAAACATAGCCATAGACTACTGCAACATTTGGAGGCGTAGTTGGCGTGGGCGTAGCGGTGGGTGTGGGGGTTGGTGTTGCCGCTGCGGTTGGTGTTGGAGTCACAGTTGGCGTTGGCGTGGGTGTGCGGGTTGGGGTTGGGGTGGCTGCTGGTGGAGTTGTAGGAGTTGCCGTTGCGGTAGGGGTAATAGTTGGTGTTGGTGTAACGGTGGGCGTGGGTGTGTTACTGGGGCCACCAGGAGTGACTGTGGGAGTGGGTGTTGCAGCACCAGGAGGGATGACGAGGACATTTAAACTACATGAATTGTTGCATATCGTATTAGGGTGATCATTTGGTGCCACTCCACCCTGCCAACCCGATGCACCCGTGCAAACAAATTCGGCTGCAGAACCTGGAGCGCCTCCGAGATTCCCTGCACGGCCGTCTGGACCATACACATTACTCCAGGCATTAACGCTAATATGTGGTCGATGATCAAACTCAATGGTATCCCCCGCTATAGTACCAGCGGGAGTAAACGTGCAGGAAAAGTTATTAGTATTTAAATTACCGGTACAACCAGTTGAATTATTCCAACCCACAGCTGGTGTATATGAACCATTTGAGTGACGAATTCGGTATTTCAATTCTGTATTAAAAATTGAAGTATTGCCTGTCAAAATGCCGGTACTCGGTTGCATTCTAACGGTGATAGCACCCCCGGGATTGATAGACGACGCAGTGGCGTTTAGTCCGGAACATTCAACATTATAGCCATTCAAAATAGGCTTGGTGACTCTGCACGTGTTATCACACACGGAATTACTATTTGGCACTCCTCCTGCGCTAGTCCACCATTCTGTTTCACATTGCCAATCAACGCCTTCAATCGTTGCCCACAAGTTAACACCTAGGGTGACCGAGTGATTGGGAGCGCCACCAACATTGAGTAGGTTGTTGGCCAGCTGAACTGAGTTGTCATACGTACAATTGTAATTTGAGCAGGTTGGGTCGATCGAGCTGAAGAGAGAATTTGGTGGATTCACATCAACTCCATATTTTGAGCGTAAGGTCGTCAAATCCATAACAGGAGTTACGGCTCCAACCGAGGCGACTCTGCTTTGGGCAGTGTATTCGTAGGTATAGGCTACGTTGTCATATGCATATTGATCTATCAAACCGAGGGTGCAAGAAAGTTCATACGGAGGGTTATTTTGGCAAGTGTTGTTGCAGGAGTCATTATTTACACTATTTCCATCGTCGCATTCCTCACTAACATTGGTGACTCCGTTACCGCAGGTAGGAATGGTAATAGTTCGGGTACAAGTGTTGGTGCAGGCTGTTGAAGGGTGGTCATTAGGCGCATATGTCTCTTGCCAACCTCCAACCCCACAGACAGTATCTTCGCCATTCAAAGCAGTTCCAGAATTGGCATCTCTGCCGTCTGGACCATTTTCTAGATTCCAAGCATCAACATTTACATGGGGTTTGTATCTTAGTTCAACTATCTGGCTAGCCACTGCGATGTCTGGATCAAAAGTACAAGTGAACGCTCCAGTTGCAAAGTTGCCAGTACAGGAACTAGTATCAAACCCAGTCCAAGCGGTATAGGAATCATCAGCAAGTTGAACGCGATATTGTAAACCAGCAGCGCTAGTTACCGGATTGGGGCTGCTAGAAATTGTAGCCCCGGTAACCGTGATGGTTCCGTTGACACCCATGGTCGCAGAACTAGTAGTCAGATTACTACAACTCACTGTTATTGGGTTTAGAATAGGGACTGTTTTAGTGCAAATATTCAAGCAACTATGCGTGGAGTTAGTATTTGGAGCACTGGGACTCCAAGCGCCATTATACGCACAAATACGGTTGGTGCCGTCAATTGAGGCTTGAACATTGACTCCGAGCGTAACTTCGTGTCCCGGTTCACCGCCAACATTGAGATTTACTCCATTTAAGAAGGTTGTTATTCTGGGTGGCGCACAGTTATAACCAGTACAAGTTGGATAAGCCGCATTAAAATTAGTAACAGGAATGGTGCTATCTTTGCTGTATTTCATAATTACATCATTCATATCCATCAAAGGGGTGAAGAGATGAGTTGGATTAAGCCATGAGGCACTACTTTCTACGTTAAATGCATAATTAAGATTACGGCCTTCATAGGCATATGCATCTGTAACGGCGGTACTACATGCTAAGGAATACACTGGGGTTTGTTTACATTGAGAGGAACAGTTGTCTGTAATACTGGCATTTGCCCAATCGTCACACTCTTCATTGATTGTTCCACCATTGATACTCGCGTTGAGATTATCCACTACTCCGTCACCACATATTGGTATTTTACAATTTAGTCTACAAGTGTTCGGATTGACATTACTATTTGCGCTGCCATTATCACACTCTTCGTCCAGGGCTGGTTCAAAAATACCATTTCCACAGTTGATGGGAGGGGTTGGAGTTGCTGTAGCACCGGGGATAGTGGTGGGAACGACACACCGATAGACGCAGGCTTTGTTTGTACTGCAGTCATTGTTATTTTCACAATATGAAACACAGTTGCCGGGATCGCAATTGGCGCAAGAATCATTGTCATCACAATCATTTGTATCTGTACAGCAACCATCTCCACTGCAGGGTGTTACTGGAAAGCAGGTAGCGCCAGCTTGACAATCAGGTGTGCACTTAATCTGAGAGAGATTGCAGGATTGTGTGCCACAGTATACCCAAACAGTTCCGCCTGGAGTTGGCGTTGGTGAAGTACCACTCACCGTACAATTTCCACCGGTACAAGAAACAGGGCGTGTTATAGAAGAATCACAATCGTTATATTGTAGTCTACTGCAGTTTGGATATGTCCCACTACAAATACTATTAGGGTCATTGTGCCACACTGAGGCATCACAATAACTATATGCTTTATTTACATGAAGACTCGCGGCAAACAATAAGAAAGATAAAACCAATATATGACAACAAAAAAATATCGCAAATTTTAATAATTTCACACAATAACTATACCAAGATTATCGACGAAATAGCAAGGGGTGTCAGTGCCAAATAAAAATCAAATTCTTAAGTAGGTTATTAGTTAAATAACGCAAGTGTATCGCTGCTAGCCGAAACACCAATGACGCCGTCTAAATAATCAGTTAGCACAGTGTGTTTGCCTGTTTCGAATGGGGCCCATCCGCCTTGGGTGGTAAATGTATAGAGAATTATTTGGGCTACTGTTTTATTGATTCTGAACAATGATGGGGACCCATCCGCTAGCGTGACTGGAATCTCAAAGTACCCTCCTCGATCAACTATTGTGCCGTTTGCGTTTACTCTTCCCAGTGTTACTGTAAACGGGGAACCTTCAGTGAATCCTTGGTTATCTGGTTTGTATTCTAAAGCACCAGCTCCTTTTAATTCTGATTTTTGTGGAAAAACTAAAGGAGCAACATTATTGCCCAACACTTTCAAATCTATCTTGTTAGTAACATATATACCAAATCCATCCCAGACAGAACTTTCTGTTGCGTTTGGTGGGTTTTCGACTCCCGCTGGAGCTGGTGCTGTCGGTACAGGAACTTGTGCAGTACCAGTACTTGTGGTGATTTCCAGACCAAATGCGACAACCCAGCCACTCCTGATTTGAATCCATTCTGGTGTACTACTCACTACTTCTTCAGAACTACCATTTGCAAAAGTTACACCGCTCACAATATTGCCGCCTGGAGCGTCTCTTACCGTCCTATCTTGACCAGAATTATTTGTCACCGTTTTTGAGCTTGTCGCCGTTTCTGGTGCGACGGGGCGAGGTGTTGCTGTCGAGGGTGGCCTTGTTGGAGTTGGGGGTGCAACCACTACATTAATTTCAGCCAGTATGACTTGGCTATCAACGGTAACTAGTGTAGCTAGAACCCAACCAATTTTTCCATCAGCAGTTTTTACCTGAAGCCAACTTCCATCTGCGTTTTTGCCAATAATTTCGACCTTTTGATCTTTGATGAGAGTTCCAGCAACGTCATAAATAGTGCTGCTAGGACCTTTTCTCAGATTTGAGCCCTTGGCAGTTGCCTCAGACTTCGAAGGTGTTTCTGTTGGTGTAGAGGTTTCTGTCGGTGTCCTCGTAGGAGTGGAAGTTGGAGGAGGTGTGGGAGTTTTTGTCGGTGTTCTCGTAGGAGTGGGAGTTGGAGGAACATCGGTGGGAGTTTTTGTGGGTCCTACCTCAACTATCGGTGTATTTACTAAAGCAACGCCTTCAGCTCTGGCTGGTGGTTCAAATGCAACAGTCACGCCTGGTCGACTATTTACTGCCTCTATAACAGCCTTGTTTGATACAGTAGGAGGTGCTGCGCATGCTGCTCCCAGTAGAGCGGTAGTAACAGCGCCAATCCAGAGTGCTGCTCTCTCTCGTTTGTCCCTGATCCTTTCGCTATTGAAAAATGACGCCATAATAAATCCTATAACTTATATAGTTGTGATTCTACAAGAAAACTGTATCTTTTCAATACACATTTAATATATACTACACTTTTGCCTCTATTGAGGCAAGGTACCGCATAGCAATTCATAGTCCACATCTGGATTATCTTGCAGCAATCCTTCATGACCAGCGCTTAATATTGTTTTGAGCACGCAAACTTCCCGTTCTTTTTGATAGCCAGAAACGCCGCTAATCGGGCTCAGTTTGCCTTGATTGAGTTCAACACTGCTATATCCTTCGTTCACGAGCTCATAGCCGGGATTTGTCTCTAAACTTGATGCTTTACTCCCCGCTCTTCGAGTACCAGAAATTTGAAGTGGGGCTTCTTGATTGATGGGTTGCCAGTCAAACAGTACGTTTTCGTTTGACTCCTGCCAGTAGGGCAATTTATCTAGACCCACAGATTCGATTGGTTGATTTGAGATGGTTTGTGTGGTCCTAAATCTGGTTATAATTACACTCAGAATTGCCACAACTAGCAAGCCACCCAAAATGCCTGCTAATAGATACAGCGCTCGAGGATTGACTATCCCAAGTTGTTTACGAATAGACCGAATTGAGAATTTTGGCATATCACCATAGTACCGTATTTTCAGAATGTTGACTAGTTCTCATGCAAATGATTATTGATTAAGCGCTTGTTGGATAAGCGAGCGAATGATTGGGGCTAGGTTATTTCTTTTTTTGATGATTTGAGGATTTCGCTCATTAGATAAATTCTCATCATGCTCTTTACTCAAATTGTTTGATATAAAGTGCAAATAACTCCTCTCCTCTGCTTCCTCACTACCTTGAATAAAAAAACCAATTTCAGAATCCAAGAAATCAAATGGTTTGATAAAGTGATGCAGCGCTTTAGTTTCCATTATGGTGTTGGCGGAGTTTAGGTGTGTCCCGAATGCAAGCTGAGGATGTTTAATGTTTTTAAAAATGTTTTTCCATTGCCAAACACGATTGTCGAGAACAGTGGTATCACCTGTCGCGAGATGATAATTTGGGATTAAATCTGGTCGGATGCCGCCAACCTTCGCAGTAAATAGCACTCGTTTGTGGCCAAGACTAACCAAGTATCGCGTGATTCTGGATAAAGTATCTCCCCAAAAACAATGGTGGCAGAGTAAGTAAGTTACACTGACTGAACCCAACATTTGTTGCGAAAAAGTATAGTTGCCAATTTCTTGCCAAGCCTCACTGTTGGCTATTTCAGTCAAACCAGAGCCGATAATTAACCAATCCGAAACGGGAACAGATTCTAGTCCAGAGTTAATTACTGGATACCAACACTCTTTTTCGGTAGGATAATGAAATACGACAGTCTTTGGATCCAAATCATTGAGTGCTAAGAAGGTACTAATAAGAGATGCATAGTGTTCAACATAAAAATAACCAGGAAAACAAAGAATCGTTATTTCACTTCCCCTTATTATTGCAGTTGGTCTCTGCCAATTCTCAATTTTTCCATTTTTTTCAAAATTAGAAATTATAGCGTTATTTCTGTCGTGGGCCCCTCTAACAATTATTTTATTCCACTTCTTTTCTAAAAGTAAATGATGCATTTTCATTTCTACATACTGATGTAATGATTTTCCCATCGAGTGATCACTTGCATTTGATATAAAAAAAGGCTTCATTCTGATGAACTGAGAAATAGCTGCTCTGGATTTCATGATATAATCACAATTATACAGTACATAACATAAGTGTAGGTAAGTATGAAAATTCATTTTATGGCTGCGGTGACTGGAAAACAGGACCGTTACAAAACAATCGTTGAAGTAATACAAAATCATGGTCACTCGCTAGTTACAGACCACTATCTTCATCGGAAGTTAAGTGACATCAAGCAAGAAACTCCGGCAGATTCTGAATTGTATGCGAAACGGGTACAAAATTGGCTAAAGCAAGCTGATATTGTAATTTTTGAAGCTACTCTGTCTGATGTTAATGTGGGTTTTGAACTTGCTTTGGCAATGAATATGTCAAAACCTGTAATTGTGATGTATCACAAAGTAGATGGCGATGAACCTTTTAGTCTCAAGGGAATTCATAGTGATCGATTGCAACTATTACCATA
>CAYNWG010000031.1:0-10930 GCA_964400865.1 uncultured Pseudomonadales bacterium | reverse complement strand
GGCACCGACGAAGCTCCCGGCAAAATTATTAAGCGTGCTGATAGTTTTTACAAAGAATATAATGGGTCCACTTCGTTGCTAGAAAAGAAACGAGAGCTCACCAAGCATGATGGTCACTCTCCCGATTTTACCCTTCATGTGGAGGGAGTTTCAGGAATTGTTCGTTATAAAGGACCAGTTGCTGACGTAATTGCTGGTTTATGCGCTGGTATTCGTTCTGGCTTCTCTTACTCTGGATCTAAGAACATCAAGCAGCTCTGGAAAAAAGCTCAATTCATCCGAATTACTAGCGCTGGCATGTATGAAAGTCGCGCGCACGATGTACTAGAAACCAGATGATCTGACTTGTGATCAGCAAAAACAATCGATTATTCGATTATAAAATATCCCGTATCTTGGTTATAGCAATACCAAATAGAATCTGTGGAAAAAACTTTTTTTGTGGCAAAATCAATAGCTTTTACAATTACTGAATTACCCATCGTATCAATTACAGCACGAGTAACGCCGTCGATTCTGGTTAATCCATGCCAGTATTGGGTCACCTCAGGTTCTTTATTAGTATTTATTTCATTTTTCATTGATCTGGATTATAGCAGTAAGATACACTACAGAATTCAAACCCTATTCAGGAAGACCGTTTTATCACATAATGATTAAATCTATGCCTGCGCTGAAGTCAATTCATGACATTGATTGGAATGTGACTCTTGATCGTTCATTCACTGCTTCGCCACAATCGTGGAGCGATCAAGTAATGTATTTTTTATTGATTGATCGGTTTTCTGATGGAAATGAGCAACCAGAGACATTATTTGCTAAAACAAAAGAAGGCTCGGCTACACAAACCGAAGTCGATGCCGAAAGTTGGCGAGCCGCCGGTTACTCGTTTTGCGGTGGTACATTACGGGGGGCTCAATCAAAACTTGAGTATTTGAAACAACTTGGTATTACCACTATTTGGCTCAGCCCCGTGCTACAACAATGTTGGTATGATGCTACGAGTTATCATGGGTATGGAGCGCAAAATTTCTTAGAAATTGATTCTCACTTTGGAAGTGAGGAAGATCTCAAATCATTTGTAAATGCGGCACATCAACTTGGTATGTTTGTGGTGCTAGATATTGTGGTCAATCATGCTGGGTTTGTTTTTAAGTACAAAGTTCCAGTGAATAGCGAAACTGAACCAAGTTTCAAAGCTGATGGTCAACATCCTGTTCAGTATTTTCACGATCAGGAGGGAAAACTGACAATTCCGTTTGATTCAGTCGATCTAAGCAAATTGCCAGAAGCATGGCCAAACGGCGCAATATGGCCACGAGAGCTGCAATCACCAGAATCATTTAATCGCAGAGGGTGTATTGGCAATTGGGAAAATCCGGACGAATATTTGCATGGTGATTTCAAATTTCTCAAAGATATCAATATGGGCGACGGAAAGAATGAGGACTTTCAACCGTCAGAAGCTTTGAAAGTATTGACGCAGGTGTATCAATACTGGTTAGCCTATGCAGACCTTGATGGTTTTCGGCTTGATGCTGTTAAGCACATGGGCGTGGAGGCAGCACAGTACTTTACCGAGGCCATACAACAGTTTGCCAAGAAAATTGGCAAGCACAACTTCTCTATATTTGGTGAAATTCCAGGAGGAGAACAACAGGCTAGAGAAACGATGGATAAAACAGGGCTAAGCGCAGCTTTAGCCTTACTAGATATTCCTTCAAGTTTTGAGGCGATGATAAAAGGTGAAGTAAGTCCGTGGGAATACTTCAAACATTTTTCGAAAAGTTTCGGGGCAAGTGAATCGAATGCTGGGGAGATAGTTTGGCAAAAAGATGAAATCGTGTTGTTTTTGGATGATCATGATCAAATCCGGAAAAATTTTGATAAAGCTCGGTTTCCTGCTGGTTCAGATGAGTGGAATAGGCTGGCTTTTTCGGCATTAGCGACCTTGGTGTGTAGCGCTGGGATTCCTTGTGTCTACTACGGCAGCGAACAAGGTTTTGATGGCCAAGGTCGCCACGATCGATACATTCGCGAAACCATGTTTGCCAGCGAATTTGGTGCTTTCAGATCGAAAGGATATCACTTTTTCGATGAAAGACATGAAATCTATCGAAAACTACAACAATTGCTTGCAGTCAGAAAACAAATTCCTGCGCTTCGGCAGGGTAGTCAACAATTGTTGGAAATATCCGGCGATGGAGAGCACTTTGGGTTCCCTACGAAAATTGGAGACCGGATGCTTACCATCATTCCCTGGTTACGACAAACAACTGATCAGACAGTTCTTTGCGTAGTTTCAACCGATCCAACTCAATCACAAACCACATGGGTCAGGTTACCTGAAACAGCAATGAAGCCAGCTCAGTCACTTCGTTGTATTTTTTCCACCGATCAAGCACAGCTAGGAGAAAAATATCCTCTTGTTCCATTCAGCACCAGCCAGAAAGTAACGATATCACTACCACCAGCTGGTTGTGCGTTATTTCAGCTCTGAATTTCAGCAAGATCTTTTAGAATTTGATTAGAGTGAGTTAGGGGATTGACTTTGTAGTACTCCTTAACAATCAATCCCTCGGGATTGATCAGGTAGGAATTACGCAGGGTACTTGGTTTACCCAGAAATCCTTTTTCGGTCCAAGCTCCATAAGCCAAATGGGTACTTTTGGAGGAATCGCTCAGGAGAGGAAAATGTAATTGATGTTTTTCGGCAAACTTTGCATGCGATTCAATTGAATCTTTAGAGCAGCCAATGATTTGAATTCCCGCTTCAGTAAACTCTGTGCCGTAATCTCTAAAATTGCAAGCTTCTTTGGTACAGCCAGGAGTGTCATCCTTGGGATAAAAGTAGAGTAGAACCCATTGTCCGGCAAATTCTTTTAAGGTGCGTAATTTACCTGTGTGATCTGGAAGAGAAAAGTCGGGCGCATCTTTCATAGCTGATAGTATGCAGGTATACTTAGTTTTATGCAACCAAATGAAGGTTTTGGCGAATCAGTATTACGGACATTTTTTAAAGTATTTGCTGGGATGATGGGATTGGTTTTCTCAGGCATTGTTGGTATAGTAATTTTGGGTGGAATTGCTGCGGTATTTACTCAAGAAGAATTGGATGAAACGCAAGCTGTGGAATACCGAGTTATCGAAGGCGACGAAGATGCAGATGTTTTGCTGGTGAGCATACCAATTGAGGGAGTGATTCTGGGTGAACCAAGTGCCAACGACGTGCTAGATTATTTTTCTGACTTAGGTGTGACCTATGGTTATGCTATCAAGCAACAGCTAGCCGAACTCGCAGATGATGATTCGGTTGATGGGGTCATACTTGAGATTCACTCTCCTGGTGGAACCATTTTTGGGTCCAAGGCGATTACTGACGGTGTAGAAGCGTATAAAGCAAAAACTGGCAAACCAGTTTTTGCCTACATTGGTTCAATGGCGGCTTCTGGGGGCTATTGGGCAGCTGCATCAGCTGATGAAATTATTGCAGACCACGGCGTGACACTTGGTAGTATTGGAGTTATTACTGGGCCTTTTAAGTACTACGATTCTGTATTGAGCGAAGACGGTGGCGCCTTTTTGGGTGGTGTTGTCACCCAAAAAGGCATCTCAACTAGATATATTACTGCTGGTACATCAAAAGATATTGGCAATCCATATCGAGAGATGACTGAAGCAGAAGTGGCAATTTTGCAGCAAGCTGTCAATAATGCGTACCAAAAATTTGTTAGCTATGTCTCACAGCAGAGAAATATAACCACAGAAAAAATTACCAATGAGCTTGGGGCAATGATCTTTGACGAACAGCAATCAGTTCAACTAGATTTGATAGATAGAATAGGTAATAAACAGAATGCATACCAAGCACTTGCAGATTCTATATCTCAAAACGCTACGTATCAGGTTAAACAAGTTACGGTGCCGCTAAGTTTTGTTGAGACTCTGCTTATGTCAAAGCAATTATTTTCTCAGCAACCAGCAGTTTCGGTTTGCCCAGTCACTGCAAGCATATTGGCCTATCATGGCGATATCACTACGCTGTGTCGGTAGCGTAAAAACTCTACGATTATTGTACGTTTTTAATTGTATGTTTCCCTAAGTAGTTACCTACGTAATAGAAAGGAAGCATGCGAGTAAATTTAAAACAGTGGCGAAGCAGTTGGTTGGTTGCAACGGCATTAATTGGTCTATCGGTGGGAATTGTCACAGCATATTTCACCAGCACTGGCTGGTTACGCGGTCAAGTCTTGGGCACCAGCAGTTTAGTGATACGAGTTGAACAAATTGAACCACAAGCTTTTGTTGCCTTTACACCTGGAGAACCTCAACCATTTACTTGGAAAGTCACAAATGTTGGTGATGTTGCAGTTCATCTTGCTGCACGATTTACTGGTAATTGGGAAAAGACAGGACTTGATCCCGCATTGTTTACTCTTAACTCAATTCGATACAAGGTAATTGATGACCCCGAATGGCAAACGCTAAGCAGAAATGCAATCACTTTTAATCAGCCTTGGTTTATTAGTCCAACCGGACAAGATGTCGAATTATTAGAGCTTGCCCCAGGCGAGGAATTGAATATTCAGGGTGAAATGATGCTTGCAGATGAAGCTGATGATCGGTACCAAATGACCGAATATTCATTTGTATTACAAGTAGTGGCAAAGCAGCTCACTCAGGGTGCAACTTGGCCAGAATATGAGTAAAAAAATTATACTTATTCTTGCGATAGTTGTGATAGGTGGGTCGGCAGTCTGCCGACCCACCCATGCATATTTCTCTGGCCATTCTAGCCATACTGCTAAATTAAAAACTGCAGATTGGCTATTGCCAACAACTCAGGTTTATTCCAACAACCAAGCGGTAGCAACCACTGATGCCAAAATAGATTCTAATTGGTTTGATTGCACCACATTGGAATCAATCGGGGGAGAATCCTCAAATCATAGTATAAATATAGAGGCAGATGAGTTGCCAATTTGTCGGGCAAAAAATATCAGTTTTGAATTAAATCAGCAAAAAGTAATTAGCTTCATGTATCAACTACTTGCTGCGCCGTTGGTGGAACTCCAAAAACAACCACTAGTCCGGTTTTACTGGAATGATACAGAAATCGCTTGGCTTTCCCATACTACCGATGCTTCGTCATGGCTGTCACTTTCTATTCCCAACAATGACGCGACGGGAAAATTATCAATTAAAGTATTTCCAGTCAATTTACAAATCACTCCTACGCAATTTATGCTCGAGAGTATAACTTTTCAACGAATTGTTGTGAAATCAAGCAGTAATATTACACTTACGAATCATGAGGCACAAACAACTGTGTTCTTCTCGATCGATAACTCAACCGAATTGCAGTCTGGTCTGTCACCAATCTCAATCGATGTCTCGGATTTGAGCGAAACAGGCGCTCTGACTTTCTGGTCTGTGGATAGCTGGGGCAATACTGAAACACCAAAAAATATTAACTATCAAGTTATTACAAGTCAAGTAAATTCACCGAAAATACTCTGGCAATACTATCAAGATAGTAAATTATATTTAGTTGTGAAATCGAATGAACAAAGAAATGTTTTAGTCAAGCAATATCAGTTAATTACTGATGAAAGTGTACTAGTCAGTCACCTTGAGCAACCATGGATTTCATCAAACGAAGAACTACATCAATCGGGAATTCCTGTTAGTGTAAGCTTTTTAATTACTGGTGACACTCATGCTGGAAGAGTGCAATCTATTGATCAATTGGGCAATGAATCACTAGCAAGTAATTTGATTCTGTTTTAACTGTCGGTCGCCTCTTGCTCTTACCAATTCTATTTTGCATAATGGAGTAGTGATTCGCAATATCGCCGAAACGGTTAAACATCTTTTTCATCCGCGCCATTCCAACAATCACCGCGCACGCTTACTACACTCGGAATGGCTAGTGGTTTTTTCTCTAATGGCTTGTATTTCGCTGTTGGGCTTGCGGTTTTTCCAAACCTATTCAGAGAAACTGGGTTTTGTGCTTGGTTACGCGTCTGACATTACAGTGGATCAAACACTTGCTTTGACCAATCAGGAACGTGCAAAATCAGGTTTAACCCCCCTCTCTCTAAATGCAAAACTTTCTAGCGCGGCCAGCGCCAAGGCATCAGATATGTTTCAAAACCAATACTGGGCTCACGTTTCTCCATCAGGCAAGGAACCATGGTCCTTTATTACCGCTTCAGGCTATTCATATCGATTAGCTGGTGAAAATTTAGCTCGTGATTTTAATCACTCCACAGACATGATTGTAGCTTGGATGAACTCTCCAACACATAGAGCTAATATTATGAATGGCAGGTACACAGAAATTGGTTTAGCGGTCGTGAATGGGCAATTACAGGGCATCGATACCACATTAGTAGTTCAAATGTTTGGTGCTCCTAGTACTGGTCAACAACCTCAATTAGCTCAAGCTGCTGCAGTTACTGAGCCACCAGCTCCAACGACAATTCAAGTTCCCACCACCCAACCAACCACCGTTCCTATACTTGCTCAAACAATTACTAATACCCCACAAACTTCGCCAACGCTGACACCAGTAATTGTGCAGGGGCAAACACGGTTGCTCCCTCCAAGAACTGAGGTTCTCTCAAGGCAGATATTTCCGTCTGGATCTGTTCGTCCACTTGATCATATCAACCCCTTATCTTTGATGAAGTCTTTTTTCATCAGTATCCTTGTAGTACTCATGCTTACCTTAGTATATGATTTATATGCAATTGGGCATTACCACTCATTGAGAATTGTCGGCAAAAACTTTGCTCATTTATTATTTTTTGCAGCAGTAGCATTTTTGTTAATATTTTTTAAATCAGGAGCTGTAATCTAAATGTGGCAAGAAATTCGAAGTCACTGGCGATCCTATCTAGCGCTTATTGCTGGCTTATGTGCGTTTGTTTATCTTTATTTATTCTTTTGGCCGAATGTTTGGATGACAAGGTATATTTCGCTCGCTCTGGGTCTATTCTATGCAACATGGGGTATTCTTGCACATACCAAAAGTAAACGAATTACTCGGAGAGTCATAGGCGAGTATGTTTTCATATCAATGTTGGCAGTGCTTTTGCTCTGGCTCATTACTTTTTAAATCAATTCTTATGAGAATGTTACAATAAATTAAATTATGATCGATAGGAGAAAGGCTTATATATGAAGGGAATAATTTTAGCTGGGGGGAATGGTACGCGATTACGACCACTCACTTTAGTTACAAGCAAACAGTTGCTCCCAATTTACGACCAACCGATGATCTATTATCCGCTGGAGACACTTAGAACAGCCGGTATCACTGATATTATGATTATTGTTGCCCCAGATCATGCGGGTGATTTTCTCAAGCTTTTAGGTAGCGGAAAGGAATTTGGTTGCAAATTCACTTATGAGATTCAAGACGAGCCAGCAGGGTTACCCCAGGCTTTTTTGATTGGAGAGAATTTTATTGGTTCAGACAGCGTCACACTAATTCTTGGTGACAACATTTTTGAGGATGATTTTTCAGAAGCGATTACATCTTTTCAGTCAGGAGGGAGAGTATTCATCAAGGAAGTGAGCGATCCGCAACGATTTGGAGTTGCCGAATTCGATCAAAATAATCGAGTAATTTCGATAGAAGAAAAGCCTGTTAAGCCTAAATCAAACTATTCGGTTACGGGATTGTATATTTATGATTCATCAGTGATTGCCAAAGCCAAGTCTCTCAAGCCATCTGCAAGGGGCGAGCTAGAAATAACCGACTTAAATAATGTATATCTGAAAGAACATCAGCTTGATGTGGCTTTTGTTGCTGGTCAATGGTTTGACACGGGAACCTTTGAGTCATTATATGAGGCAATTTCGTTTGTACGTAGTAAAAAGCTTAAGGCAGAATGAGGCGATCGATATTACTAGTGAGTCTAATGCTCCTAGCGGGTTTATTCCTTACCGTTCGGGTCACCGCGCAGACAGATGAAGTGACTAATCCGGTTACAAGTATAGAAGATTCTGCTGAAGTCACTCGTGAAGTAGACACCGAAACAAAGCGACAAGCATTAAAGGCTTTATATCGAGAGCAAATACAAGCCTATCAGACTAACTTTAGAAAATTTTCATTGGCAAAAACTCAATTTCAAAATTTAGCAACGCTGGCTTCATTGGAGGAAGCGGTCCTATCCACTAGAGAGGTCTTTAGTTCCAGAAACATTGTTTTGATCACCTATTTGGATCAATTATTTTTAGAGCTAGCAGTCAATCCAAGCTATGACGAAGAAATCCGCCAGACTTATTTAAATAAGATTACACAACTGCGAGCAGAGTTAGTCTCCTTTAACCAGTTGGTGCTAAACAGTCAAGACAGACAGGCACTTGCAGAGAGGGCGGTAGGATTTATTCCTTTGGGAGCTGAACTGCAGGCTATTTCAGTGCAAACCCGCAAGTTGTTGTTTCTCGGTAAATTTAGATCTTCTGCTGGGATGGCACAACAATTAACTCTGGAAATTAAGGCTTCACATGAAGCAAATCCCGTTTCTGCACTGAAGCAAGGCGAGCGGCAGAGAGCTTATCAAGAATTAAATTCAGCTGATACAGTCGTTCAGACTGCATGGGATAAATCAGTACTACAGTATCAAACAGATGAAGATTTTTCCAACCAGGCATATACAGCATTTATTGTTACACTCAGTCCACTTCAATCGGGGTTGATTCGTTGGTACACTCTACTGGAACAAGCGTCGCAGCTATGAAATTATTTTCAAAACAATCTCAGATTCAACAAACGGAATTTACCTCAAGCCAAACATGGTTAGAAGATCCCACCCTTACACCTGCTGAGCAGATGGCACGAGCTGAAAAAAAAACCAAACAACGAAAAGTTATTATGATTAGTATTGGTTCAATTACGCTTGTAATTGCAATTGTAATGCTTATGGTTAATCTACTATCAAGACAAGAGCCCGAAATTGTGGAAGTTATAGAGCCAACCCCAACTCCAACTGAGTCACCAATCTTGACTCCATTACTCAGTCGCATTCTTGAGGCAAAACAACGAACTCAGGCTATTGATGTTAGGGAAGCCGAACTGGCATTGCCTCAAGTTGAGTTTGAGATTGTATTAGATCAGCCAAAGAAGCAGTAGCGTCTGTTACAATCAACCTATGACAGATGCAATAAATCATTTCCAGCAAAAAATCATTAAATCTCACGAGCATGTGCTCCAAGATGTGAGAAGCTTGCGAACTGGAAGAGCTTCGGTTCAACTTCTCGATCCAGTGAGAGTGGATGCCTATGGTACTCAAATGAGTTTAGTGGAAGTTGCTTCTGTAACCGCCCCAGATGCTACATTGCTTGTTGTTTCACCTTGGGATAAGTCTTTGATAAGTTCAATTGAAAAAGCTATTGCCAGCGCCGGACTTAATTTGAATCCAGTGGTTGATGGTCAAATTATTCGCATTGCTGTGCCCGCCCTGACGCAAGAACGAAGACAGGAAATGGTGAAGTTGTTACATCAAAAAATTGAGTCTGGGCGAGTGACTGTCCGAACGATCCGCACAGAAACAAAGCAAGAAATTGAGGAGCAAAAGGGAGGTGCGGGAGTAAGTGAGGATGATATAGAGCTCGAATTAGATGAGTTAGATAAAGAGGTAAAGTTGGCGCTTGCGAAACTGGATGAACTCCAAGCTCAAAAGGAAAAAGAATTACTTCACGTATAAAAGATAATGGGTTAGTTTTATGGCGATTTTGATTGTGTTATTAGTACTATCGTTCCTTGTTATCATCCACGAGCTTGGTCACTATTTAGCAGCCAGAAAAGTAGGCATCACGGTTGAGGAGTTTGGAATCGGCTATCCACCACGTGCCCTCAGTTTTTCATTGTTAGCTAAGAGATTCAATATTACAAAATTTTTCTCGTTCTTACGTAGGTTTGATTCATCAAAAACTGAACTCACTTTAAACTGGATACCCTTTGGTGGATTTGTACGAATGGCTGGAGAGACCCCAAACCCAAAAGAAAATAGCAAACCACAGCCGGGGGACTTTTTGGCTGCGACTCTCAGTCAACGCTTGATGGTCATTTTTGCCGGGGTAGCTGTTAATTTCTTATTTGGAATTGTTGCTTTTACGATTGTTTTTAGTAAAACAGGTATTCCTCAAGAAATTTCTGGAGCCAGAATTGGTATGGTTGAGCCTAATTCACCAGCGGCTCAAGCTGGTGTGCCAAATCAAGTCCAGATTATTGGATTTGTGGTTGATGAAAATTTGGTTGAAACCAGTACAGTTGAATCGGTAAAAACATTTGTGGAAGCTAACCGAGGCAAAACTGTTACATTGATCACGACGGGAATATGTCAACAATTACTTTGTGAGAATCGTCAAGAATACTCTGTCTATCTACGAACAGCCGAGGAAACACCAGAAAATCAAGGCTCTTTGGGAATTTCGTTTGAGACAATTTTATTTCAATCCTATCCATGGTACGAAATGCCATTCCGTAGCGCTTGGCACGGGTCGGTGCAAGCCGTACAGCTATCTAAAATGATTCTCGATGCCCTCAGCGGAGTTGGGCAGGATTTGTTTAGGGGCAAGGTATCCTCAGATGTCGCTGGTCCGGTGGGAATCGTTTATCAAGCTCAAAAGGGGCAATTTTTTGATCAAGGCTGGTTGAGCATCCTGACTTTTGCGGGTATTTTATCAATCAATTTAGCAATTATGAATATATTGCCGTTTCCTCCGTTAGACGGTGGCAGAGCAGTATTGAGTATTTTGGAATTACTGATAGGAAAAAGTAAGTCTCATCTAATTGAGTATTATGCAAACTATGGAGGGTATGTATTTTTACTCGCACTAGTAGTCTTGATTACTTTTAGCGATATTAGTAGGATTGTCATGGGTGGCTAATATGGCAAAGATCAGAACAAAAAAA
>CAYNWG010000030.1:0-11033 GCA_964400865.1 uncultured Pseudomonadales bacterium | reverse complement strand
AGGAATGATTGGCGTGAAGTGGTATATAAAAACCGGACGAGAGATAAACAACCAAGGAATGAATAGTGAGGTGATTGAAAGAAGTAAGAGTAGTTTTGGCCACCATTCCTTCGTCATTTTTTTGTGATAACGCTGGTTGACTAGTATCCCTACAGAGATCAGAAAGGCAAGCTCGCTTGCGAAGAGTAGCCACAGAGTTGGTTTGGCAATTATTTCAGATATTTCGCCAGTTTCCGACTGATCAAAATGATACCAGATAGGTTTTTCGCCTAGTAGCCACTCCCATGGTTTACTTGCATACGGTCGATCGAAGCTTGCAGTTGTTTGATACGTAACTATTTGTTTATGTAAATCCAGAAAATATTGAATTGAATGGCCTTGATAAAATAATTGCCAATAACTGAGAAGGTAAAGACTACCGGCAACTAACACCAAACAAATAGTGGTTTGAAGCACGAGTAATACTGGTCGTATGATGTTTTTGAGTGATGAGCCTTGATTCAAAAATACGTATTCAAAAATTAGTAGTGCTGGAAGAATAAATATGCCAGACCATTTACACGAAATTGCTAAACCAATCGCAATTCCAACATCGATTAGTCGAAAAATTGTGCGCTTTTGGTGATAGTGCCAAAAGCGCCACACTGCCAATAGCACAAAAAAAGCCAGAAAAATATCTGGCGACGCTAGTATTGATTGAGTAGTAACAAGTTGTTCCATGCTAACCAACAACCCCACCAATATGCTCAAATAGTGTTTGCCAAAGAGTACTTGGGTAAGTTCTATACTCAGCCAGATCAAACCAATTCCGGCCAATACAGAAGGTAATCTCCAACCGAAAGGTGAGTTGCCAAACAGCGCAATGCTCGCTGCTTGAATTGATTTACTAAGTGGTGGATGAAGCCATTCAATTGCAGGAGGTCGATAAGTAAATTGATTCAATTCCTTTTCGAGTGGTCCATGCCACCACTCAAAGATTCGACCATCGTTTTGCATCATTAACTGAGCGGTGTAGGCAAAAAAATCTTCATCAAACAAGTAGCGATTTGGCTGATTAATCTGAATTACTCTTACTACAAACACTGATCCGAGTAGCAAGAACACAAAGGTAGCAAAATATTTTCTGAAAATCTTGGATAGATACTCTATCTGCAACTGCATGTGGTGCTATTGTACTCTTGATTGTTGAGGAGCGGTATCTTGCACTCGAATAATGTAGGTAGTTCCTTGAGAAAAAATAGTTTGGCCAAGTTGCTTCAGAGCTTGTTCATTCATGGCGGGGTATGCTTCTCGTTCTTTATCGCCAACAAAAATATATTCTACGTTATATTCTCGTAATTTAGTTTGAGCAGTTTCACCAAAGGGTTGTTCATAAATAGCTTGAACCTCAGTACTCCGCTGTCCAGGAATATCAAAGCTTCCCCGCCAAAGCCATTCATGAACTCTCCAGCCAAGCACTGTTGGGAAGCTAGTAAATGATGAGACTCGAGCAAAAGTTGTATAACTTTCTCCAACTGCTTCGAGAACTACTGGTCGACCATTGATGTTTTGTCGTAACCAAACAATTCCGGCATAATCATTGGGATTTTCGAATTTTAGCCATTGTAAGCCATTTAGACCTCTGTATTGATGAAGTTTTAAATTATAGTAATCTCGATAACCAAAATAGGGATACACTAAAAGAACAAGAGCAAGTATAACAAGCAAGCCTCCCATAACTTTTTGCACCAGTGGTTTTTTTATTAATAGAGGAATAGAGCCAATGAGCCAGGCAAAAATAATATTCAATATAATAAAGGACTGAAAAGTCAATTTAAACATCGTATTTGCTCTTGGATGGCCTGGATAAATATCTTTCATATAAAAAAGCTCTGGCAGCAGTAATAGTAGCCAGGCAGTTGCAATGACTACAAATATGAATAGAGTTTTATGCGTATCTTTTGCATGCGTATGAATAAGTTGTTTGATCAGTAAGCCTGCTGCAATTGCTGTAACAACCAGGTGACTGAGCCAGAGAGTAAAAAATCTCCAAAGTTCAGATCTTTCAGTTACCATTCTTGCTCCTTCAGAGATTGAGGTAAACGTTAAGAACCATGGACTAGCCAAAATTAGTGCGCTCAACCCAATTAGGATCGCTGAGGCTAGAAGAGCTTTAAATAGCTTAAACTTGGAGACAATGAATAAGGTTATTCCCAGAATAGTGAGCATCAGCCCATAGATGAGTGTGTCCCAGGTACTAGTTGATGCGATTATCCCGAGTAAACCACCGATTGCCACAGACCAAATCAGGGGGTTATCGGAGCTTATTGAAAAATTCAGTTTTTTCATGCGGAGTAGCAACTTTGACCAAATGTATAGCAGTGGAAGCATCAATAAAACTAAAACCATACTCCAAACATGGGCGTGTAAATCTGAAACTATGAAGCTATAGGCAGGGAACTCATGAATGGTAAAGGGAATAAATCTCGTGGCGTCTGGATACCAATACGACAAGAAACTGCGATTTTTGAGCCAATACCACAGATGTTGGCTATTGCCACCAAAAGTCACCAGCAGTGAACCAATGATTCCAGATGTAATTGTTCTGAGTTGTGATACAGATTTTCCGAGCAACAGTGCGACAACGCTAAATGTTTGCATTAAGAGTAATCCCATGATTACCGCCAATAAAAGGTTGTAACTGATGTCTAGTGGTTGGCGGATCAATTGGGTGGCTACCGCTCCAAGATAATGACCAAAGGTGTAATAATTGAATGAATAGCCCGCCAACCACATATCGACTATTGGTAGGGTCGGCGAATGTAGGTAGCTATTCATCAATCCAACATCCATGAATTTTTCTAGGCCATTTATGTCTGGCTGAAAACCTCTAATTAAACTTAAAAAGATAAGTCCAAAGGCAAATAATATTTCTTCCGCAATAATATATTTTTTTGCCTCAGTTATTTTCTCGATTATTTGATTGCGGTTTTTTTGAAAAATAATTGCACTTACAGAAAGCAATATGAGGGTTACCGCCCAAATGCCTATTGAGGTATTTATTGCCAAGCCCAAGTGTGCTAAAAACCAAATTGGCACCGCAATCAACAACCAGCCAATCACGCGGGTAAAGCCCCAGCCTTTATCTGGGAGGTGTCTTCCAAATGCTGAAATTACAACAGGCGCGCTAATCAGCGATGTAAGTGAGAAAAGCAACCAAGTAAGAATCAATAGAAAAACATCGTGCAACATGGGATAGATTATAAACTTACTGCAACATATATAAAATAATGAAAACCATTGCGCCAAAACTAAGAGCTGCGATTAACATCGGTTTGTCTGAGAATAAGACTTTATCTGGAGACTCTCCGCGGTTATTTTCATAGACCAATTGTAAGTAGCGCATTACGGCAAAGATTACTAGGGGAATGGTTAACATGAGCAGTTTTTCTGATCTCCAGGCTTTTGGTAAAAATGAATATACGGTTCCATATAAATTTACTGGCTCATTAGCTTGTTGTTGAAAAGTAAATAAAGCGTAGGTGAGCCAAGTCGCGGTGGCAAACATACTCGTATATTGGTCCAGCAAGCGTTGGCTGTAACGAGTAAGAATTTTTCTCGTACTTCCAAGGTCCTCTTTATTATTTTCTAGCAAAGTCCGCTCACTTTGTCGTTTGGCTACGGCTAAGAAAAGTGCTGCGGAAAGTACAGTGAGTAAAAACCAGACGCTTGGATGTAAATCGACTACCACCGCACCCACATAAATTCTAATAATGAAGCCGCTGGCGATAGAAACTACGTCTAGAATGGGGATGTGTTTGAAGATAGTAAAGTAAGCAAATTGAAGCAAAAGATAGGCAATAGCAAGAATGCGAAAGTAGGGATTTAAAAAGAATGAAAAAAACAAAACAAACATAATGCCCGTACCTGCAGCACCCAGAGCCAGCCAAACCGGCAATTTTCCCGAGGCGATGGGTCGTTTAGATTTAAAGGGATGATTGCGATCGGCGTTAATATCCACTACATCATTGATCAGATAAATGCTGGCCGTTAAAACACAAAAAAGTAAGAATGCCCAGGTTACTGTAAAAAAATAAGGAACTCCACTATTGGGGATATAAAATAAAAAACCAGAGAATAGTAGTGCGGCATAAACCGCCAAGTTTTTTACCCATTGTCTTGGACGTGCGGATTTAACCAGATAGTAAGGCAGTGAGAGGATGTTAGCGTATTTCATTTTTTTGTTTGGTCGAAATTTTTGCCCAAATTAAAAATCCGAAAACGAGGCTAAAAACTAGCATCATTGTAAACAATTTTTGGTCAGTATTCAAATACAATGAAAGAATCCCCAAACTCAGACTACTAATCCAGTAGAAAATGGCTACTGCGGGTTTGCTCCACCCAAGTACGTCAATTAACTTATGATGTAGGTGTCCTCGATCTCCCCAAAATGGTGATTTACCCGCTAGCAGTCTTCTCAGAATGGTAAAGACGGCATCAGCCGTAGGTACCGCTAATACCATTAGGGTAGTGGCTACCTTTGCTCCTGACAATATGGCTAGGACTGATAGTAAAAAACCTGCCAAAGTGCTTCCTCCGTACCCCGGCATGCTCTTTTGGGGATACCAGTTCCAGAGTAAATACCCCAAAAAAGCACCTGCAACTATAAAACACAGATGTAATGTATTAAATTGTGAGGGGTCATCAGTAAATCTTGTTGATAGCAAACCAATAAAAATTGCTGAAATAGCAGTAAAACCAGGCATTTGACCGTCAAGACCAGTTGACCAATTAATACTATTCATGTTCCAAATAATAAATAATACTGCGAATAAATCTGCGAGCAGCCAAATTGTGTGTTGGCTTTGAAACAACCAAAAAGTAATTTGCGGTTGATCAAGATGGATTACTCCCTGACCAAAGGGATTGGAGACATAGGCGATCCCAATGCCAGAGCCAACCACAATGAGTGCAACTAGCAGATTGGTGAGTAAGCGAAACATAGGATGAATATCATAGATATCATCAATAAAACCAATGATCGTTAAAATCAGGCCACCGATGAGAATGGCAATCAGATATTTGTCTATTTCAAGAAACAACAGCGCGGGCGCTGCGATTGCGAGATACAAGGCAATTCCACCTCCTCTTGGTATAGGCTGAGAATGAAGTTTTTTTGCATGCTTTTTTATTTTTGGATCATCTACCCAGTGATTTTTATGGTAGAACCAAGAAATTAATGGCGTAATTCCTAGGGCTAAAATAAATGATGTAATGGCACTGAGCATGTAGAGTTTACGTTGTGATAAAAATAATTCTTAAGAGGGCAAGTAGCAAAACAACCTGGGTAAACACGGAAAACCAAGTAAAAAGTTGTAAGACAAATTGGTCAATTGATTGTAACGCTAGATACAGCACATGACTGATGAGGCTAAACAGGAGCGAGAACATTGGAATGAGTAACAGCCACCATTTTAGAATTAAAGTTTGTTCTGGTCTGGTCAGTGTGTATAAAATTGGTAGGACGGGTTGAGCGCTAGAAAGAAATACAATCGTAATCGCAGTCGTTGATGCCGTTAATAGTAAGCTAATCAGTAAGGGTATTCTTGATTGTGGATTGGCATACAATAAAGAGCCCAAGCTAAAGAAATTCATATCAGTATTGTAGCCTACCTTAATACCGAGTGGTTTGTCGTTGCCAAACGGCCATAAATTCTAGATTTTGAGCAGGGGAGTAATTATTGACCAGATATCTTCGTAAGGGTGAAGGCATAGCTTCTGCGTTTTTCATGACTATAAAAAATTCGGGGGAATTTAGTACTACTTCATCTATGGTTTCTTGGTATAAACCTAGGTCTGCTACATGAAAAAGTACGGTAAATTTACTTGCCGGAGAGGTATGCGTTTGCGCATAGAGACTGGGGTTTGTGCCCCAGATGAATATTTCATCGGGTTTTTCCGTTTTGATCAATTTAGCTGCTTGACGATTATCTGCAACTAGAGAATCAAAACTATCTTGATAAGACGTGAATGCAACTGAACCGTTTAGTAAAGAAATAAACCGTTGGTAATATTTGACTGTTGAGTAGCGATTGCTCCACAAGCCCAGGGTAAAATTGATGAAAATGAGCATACCAATGGTAACTGCAAACAGAAGACTTTGAACGCCATAGCTTTTTAATTGTGAGAGCTTTTTCTGAAATATAAGCGGAATAGTATCGATGAAGACAAATAAGAGGAGCACCACAGCGGGTATCACTTGAATAAAATAGTGTGGGTACGGTCGATTGGATAATGACGCAGCTATGGCCGACCACCAGGTCCAAGTAATGGCAAATAGAAAAATTGGTGGCAATTTTTTTCTTAAATATACCACGATGATTGTAACTACGCTTAAAATCAACAATTTTCCCTTGAGTGAGAAAAAGAGAGTTGTGATGGGTAGTGTGCTTGCAGGGACCCAAGTAGAAGTATAGTGAAAGTTGTAGAGTAAACCAAATGATAGATAATCACTGAATGCTCCTAAAAGAGTGAAATATGCTACTGAAATCACTATCGGAGTCAATAATCCCAGGGTTAACCAAAAATACATCACCAGCAATTGAATTAATCTAGATAAATTAAGTTTTCTTGATGAAATATTGCGTTTTATACCGAGAATGAACAAAGCGACAAGTAAATAGGCTGCAATCACATCAAAGACTGCTGGGACTTTAGTCAATACTGCACACCCAAAAAGAAATCCAACTGCGATAAGCATCACTTGTTTTTTTAGATTGAGAGTGCAGCGAGCCAATGCGATCAGTTGGTGTGCATGCATAAAAGATGAGGCTTTTAGAGAAGGATATTGTTGAAGTTTGGCAGAATGAACCACTGAGTACAAGAGCGCTAATCCAGGCAAGAAAAATCCGAGTACGAATAACTCTCCATTCGGGATCATTCCCTCGAAAGTTGGTAGAGTAGTTGCAACAATTAGCGTGGCAGTTGCGATCCAAGCTAGCCGCTTTTTTTTCATCACTTGAGTTGATAAATAGAAAAAAGCGGCTACTACGGGGAACATCCAAAGGGTTAAGAGAATTCTGAAACTAAGTTGATTGGGCACACGAGCAAGGTAGTAAATAATTGGCGTTTTGTGGTCGACGATCTCTCGATAAAGGATTTTACCTTGATTCAGTGCTGTTCCCACAGTGAGGTAGATAGATTCATCTCCATACCAATATGGTTCAAAATAGGATGGAATTCTGAGAAAAACAACTAATGCAAGTAAGAGCACCAACGGTAAACGTCGTTCAAAAAAATGATCTACCATCCACCATATATCAATTAATCGTTTTTTCACTCTGTATTCAGTGTAAATGAAGTATGGTGCGAATGTAAATACCGACTAGACTTTTTCAGTTACTCGGTATTCAATATATTTTCCCAGTAATAGCCGAGTGTGCGCATCTAATCCGGGTAGTGCCGAAAAGAAAAAACCCAAGACTGGTAGTAATAAAAATTCAAGTGGTTGCAGAATCAACGAAAAAACATTTCTACCGCCTGGCTTGGGAGGACGGTTAAGTGCATCAATGAGAAAAATCACAACCATAGACACGAGCGAGAGTGTCAAAAGAGTGGATGTAACTTGAGGAAGGGTTTTTCCTAAAATCGTTCGACCAAATTCTGGATTCAAAAGTGGTGGGAAAAACGCGGCAATAGTAATCGCAAACCAATTGACTGGCCAAAGAAAATGATCCTCAATGGTTTTTAAGACTCTCAGAGTTTTATCCCAAAAGGGAATTTCGTCAGACAAGACAAACTGGCGAATAATATATGCATCATCACTAACGCCCCATGCCCATCGCTTGAGTTGTTCATATTGATTCACAAAAGTCTGCCATAAACCATTTGCTTCTGCTGCATCAGCATAGATTGGTAAAAAGATCGGTCTGGCCCAGAATTGGCCTTTTTTTGCAAAGTAGGACTTAAAGAATAAGCGATAATCCTCAGGAATCACATCGGTATCCCAAAAATTAATTTCCCGAATATGACGAAGTGTGGTTGTATAAGTCGAGAAATTAATTAGACGATCAGAGCGTTTGAGAATATACATTTGGGTCACAGAGAAAACAGCTGCAATAACACGAATTGGAGCCGGCACCTTCCAGATGTTATTGTAAAAAACAATAGCACCCTGCCAAATAAGGTTGTATGGTTTTTCAGCACTCAGAAAATCAAAGGTAACATTGGCAAAATAGGATGGATGAAAACAGGCATCTGCATCTTCACTGGTAACTGTAACCAGATCTGAGTCTATCGATGGATTGTCTACAATAAATTCGTTCGCTCGTTGAGCGCCCCAATTGGTATTGGCTGATTTGCCTTTCACCTCACCCTTAATTTCTGGATGGAAAGTGGTCCAAACGTTGCCAAATAGAGCAGAGAATTTTTTTGTGAGGTATTTGGCTTTTTGTCGAGCAGTATCGCCTTCACGTTCTTCAAAAGAAAGCATGATATGAATATTAGACAGTGGTACAGTTTGTTGAGAAAGTGATTGGAGCGTTCGTTCCAAAGTATCAAGTGG
The DNA here is from genome assembly GCA_964400865.1 of uncultured Pseudomonadales bacterium. Lineage (GTDB taxonomy): Bacteria > Patescibacteriota > Microgenomatia > UBA1400 > PJMF01 > DAOQVB01. Next base: position 2,491 of record CAYNWG010000030.1, on the reverse strand, counting down.
TTCTCGGTAGGTAGGAATAATTATTAGATGGTGCACCTTGCGCCAGGTTAAACGATGGTGTTGGTTCAAGTCTTTAATCCAGTCATATTTACTGGATGCTTTAATGGTGAAATGGGCAGAGAGAGCGAGTGTAGCAAGTGAAAATGATCGAAATACCCAGTAGACTGCAAATGTGATGACATAGTACGCGACCAAATTGGGTACTAGGAATGAACCCCAAATAGGAAAGAGAATGAGCGTCCAGGAAAAAATACCAGGCAACATTTCCAAACCTCGTTGAGTTCGAAGGGGATGCCGTCGAAAATAGCGCTTGATAGAATTAGACATGATTTGTTGGTGTGGTTAATCTGGGAAATAGGGGTGTAAGTGGCAAAATGGTTGGTTGGGAAAAATGGGTCAATAATTGTTCTCCGAGACTCGGCATGAGAATACTGAGATGGTGAGCAATGTTTTGAATATGTTGAACAGATTGCAGCACGAGCGTAGTTTTTGTTGAAGAGTCAGCTAGCCATGGTTTGTGCTCGCTTAAAAATGCATCAGCGGCTTGAACTTCAGAAAGTAACCAATCGGTAACTTTTTGAAAATCGTAAGTTTGTAGCGCAGTGGAAAAGACTTCAGTGAATAGATAAGCTGATTCTTGTTTTTGAACAGGTGGATTGGTTGGGGGAGAAATTTGTGAAGCAAGTTTGGCCACCCGCGAGCAAAGATTGCCAATACCATTGGAAAGTGTGGATGTGTAGAGATCGTCAAATCGTTCCCAGGTTACATCCATGTCTTGAGAAATGGGGTTGAGCATCAGTAATAAAAAGCGGGTGGCATCGGTCCCATAGCGCTGCACCATATCGTTTGGAGAAATGACGTTGCCGAGCGATTTGCTCATTTTTTGACCAGCAATACTAATAAAGCCGTTGATTAGTATTTGTTGGGAGGGTGGCAGTTTAGCCGCGAGCAACATTGCTTGCCACATAGCAGCTTGTTGTCGTAAATTGTCTTTGCCAGCAATTTGAGTACCTGGCCAGAATTCTTCAAAACTAGATTGATCATCTGGCCAGCCTAGAGTGGAAATATAATTGACTAACGCGTCAAACCAAACATACATGACATGATCGGGATCATGGGGGACCTCTATGCCCCAAGGCATTTTGGTTTTGAGGCGCGAAATCGAAAAATCGTTTAAACCATTCTTTACAAATGATTCAATTTCGCGCATCTTCCCATCAGGTTTCACAAAATCTGGTTTGGCTGAATACATGTCTAGTAACGGTTGCTGAAAGGCGGAAAATTTGAAGAAGTAATTTTCTTCTTCCCTCAACTCAATGAGCTGGTTGGGATGTAAGGGGCAGCGCTCTTCGACCAATTCGGATGCTTGTTTTTCCAACTCACACCCTACGCAATATGCGATTTTGTACTGATTTTTATAAATGTATCCATTGTCCATACAGAGTTGCCAAAATTGTTGCGCTGCAAGTTTATGGTGAGGATCAGTTGTGCGAATGAAATGATCGAAGGAAAGATTAAGCTGGTTTTTGAGTAACGAAAATTGTTGAGCATGAAAATCTACAAAAGCTTGCGGATCTTTATTTTCTGCTTGACTACGATCATAAATTTTTTGACCATGTTCATCAGTTCCGGTATTAAATATAACTTGATGCCCTAAAGCTCTGTGGAAACGCGCGATCACATCCGCTGTAACAATTTCTAATGCAAAGCCAATGTGCGGTTCGGCATTCACGTAGGGTAAAGTGGTAGTGATATAAAAGGATTCGTTTTTCACGGATTTATTATACCCTGTGACGGTGATGGTGTGGACGGGGTTTTATTTGTCCACCCAGCTTTTCTGCTAAGGTGAGAATTAACTCAATACTGAGAAAAAATGAGCCAATTGCAATAAATTCGATAGTTTGTACTGTGAAATCTTGGAAGTGGAGTAATAAGATCACGCTACTAAATTGTCCAACTAATATTCCTCTTCTAAAATGAGCAAGAAGAAATATTGAGAGAAAACTAGTGGTGATAAAGTTCAGCAGAACTACAACGCCATATGAATGATGCAGGGGGAAATTTGCCACACTTTGTGGCGAGACGGTAGTCAATAGCAACACACAAATTATTATTAGTATCAACCCAAGTAATAAAAAAAGTAAATACGGTTGTCGTTGTAAGAAGAAGGTTCTCAATAATTCCAGTAAACCAATTTTTGATGGGATAAATCTGGGCAAACCACCTCTGAAAAGTTTCAAACTTCTGGTCGTAAACTTAGGTTTTGGTAAACGTTTTTTAAGTCTAGAACGGGCTTTGGTTGCAATGGTGGGGGAGGATTGATGCCAGTCAGTTTTTCGTTGCGATGGTGGTAAATGGCGCAATCTCGATCGTGCTCGGTTGGCTGGCTGGGCGGATACCATATTGCCCGTATCTAATCAGTTTCCAGAGAGTAACGCAAGTCTGGTTTGCTCTCAGTTAATAATCTCGTTACAATAGAATCAAACTGTAT
>CAYNWG010000029.1:9411-11164 GCA_964400865.1 uncultured Pseudomonadales bacterium | reverse complement strand
CGTTTCATGATCAGAAGGTGGAGGATGAGTTTGCTGATGTACTGGCCTCGGTTGTTTTACTCGCTGCAGAATTAGATATTGATATTGAAAAAGTCATGAAGCGCAAAATTGCATACACTAAGAATCGTTTTGGTTCGGTTTGATATAATAATAGATAAATTAAAACTGCTAATGAAATCTACGCATGCCACAATCAAATACGGAAGCTCGGCTAGGAATCTCGCCAATATATCCGAAAGAAATTCAAGATCTTAGGTTGAGTCCGGAACAAGCCGAACAAGTAGGAAATAAAATATTCTCCACATCGTCAGAATTGATAATTGAATTCTTTGATGTTCTTCATTCGTTACTGAGTATTTCTGAAGCTGAAGATTTTGACCAGGAATTGTTTAGGGAAAATCTGTTAATTCTTAGTGACTTACTCGGAAAGATGGAACGTTTCAAATCGTTTTTTGAAACTTTTTTTGTTCCAGAAGATTTCCCTTTTGAATTAATGAAAACGTTTACCATAATGTATTCACTCACTAAAGGGAACGCAAGCCAACTCATAAGTGCATGCGGAGCAATGACAATATATTATTCGTCCGTTAACAATACTGAAAAAGCTGAGATCCTAACAAACTATATTATCCCTCCTTTAGCAGAGCTTAGAAATGCTATTATTAGTCTCCTTCAAATCCAAGAGGCTAAATAAGAGTGAAGTTTTGAAACATCTTTCCATCCTCAAACCCTAGCTTTCGATAGTATTCTCTGGTGCCGATCGCTGAAATCACGGCGATTTTTTTGTAGCCAGCAACCTTCGCTAACGCTTTGGCACGATCAATCATTTTTGTACCCAAACCCAAGTGTTGAGAATGCTCATTCTTTTTATCACCTACTGGCACCGCTTGACCATACACATGTACCTCGCGAATTATTGCGCAATCAGTCAGTTCATTAATTGGCGGCGTTACAGTTGGCAAGCTCAAGCGCAAAAAACCCGCTAGTTTTTCCTCAGAATGTGATCCGATCGTTTGGCCTGTATATTGAAAAAATACTTCTGTACCAACTGATGTCTGATATTTCATTTCGCTCAAAGCTAAGCTGCTTGGATCAAGTTCTTGATTTTTCACTTCTCTGGCACGAATATCTTTGCTTTTCACTTTCGATTCAATCATGGAGGCATCGACCACTTCGCGGAAATTAGTTGTCTTATTCCCAACGACGATATCAGTTGAGGGAATATCTCTCACAATACGTGTCAAGCGACAATATTCCGGCGTTTGACTAACTGTAAAAACCAAAACCTCAAGTAATTCCTCTCTGGAATAGGGTTGCCAAGTGCCAGCTTGATATTGTTGCATCAACTCAGCACTTTCTATTAAAGAGCAAGGGTATAACTTCAATTCATCAGGACAAAAATCTGGATCTTCGAACAGTTTGAGAAAGTCAGCTTTATCTTGTTCTACTGATGAACCATATAAATTAGGCATCCAGTGGGCATGAATTTTAAAACCCATCGATCGAAGTAATTTAAATGCTCTTCTTGTCGCGGCCACGTCGTGGCCGCGCTTATTTAACGTCAACACTTCGTCTTGCAAACTTTGTACGCCAATCTGTACCTTGGTTGCTCCAAGTTTTCGGATTCTAATCACTTCTTTCTCAGAAATGTTATCTGGTCTGGTTTCAACAACCAAGCCAACACAGCGAATCTTGCCAGTTTCATTAATCTGCTGTTGTTCGGTTAGTTCTTCCCAGGTGGCTGATTGGTATT
>CAYNWG010000029.1:0-9401 GCA_964400865.1 uncultured Pseudomonadales bacterium | reverse complement strand
AATCCCGCTTTCCTTTCTGGAGCTATATAGAGTTCAGAAATTACTTGGTTATATGATTTTTCGAGATTTTCACCATGAATTTGTTTGTGTGCTACCAGTTTTTCATTTTCATCTGGAACGTTGGTAAAACCTAAGCCACCATTTTGTCGATACGTTTTTTGCATTTCTAAGTACTGAGTTCTTATTCTGTCTCGATCGTCATATTTCCCAAACTCATTGAGCGCACGAAAGCATTCCTTGATAAACCAGATCTGATATGGTTCGGGATAGTCAGACCAAGTACCACCTAAAATGATGATTTCTGCCTTATCAACTGGATGACCCAAATTGTGCAGAGCCTGCAGGCGCGTTAGTGTTTGCAAATAGGGATCAAACCAATTGCGCTCAGCTCGCTGAGCACCCGGCTCATCTGCCAAATAACTTTTTGGCATCCGAATATCGTTTGGACAAAAAATGCACTTGCCCGGACAAGGAAAAGGCTTCGATAAAACTGTGATTGGGGCTACACCAGACAGCGTCCGAACCGGTTTTTTTCTGAGCAAAAGGGCTATTTTGGCAGAGTAGGGTTGCAACCCATTGCTACCCGCTAATTCTCTGTATGCCGCCAAAAGTATCGTTTTGCTATATAAACCTCCACCTACGGGTACAAATTTCCCCAATATTTGTCGCAGTTGTTTGGCAGTGCAGTTTGGCGTTGCCTCAATCTCTTTCAAGATGGCCACAAAGTGTGGATTGATCTGTTTTTTTAACATAGGTGATTTATACTGTGGGTATTCTACCTGTTTGAAACCAAAAAGCCGATGCAAACTACTACAATACAAAAACTCAATCAGCTCAACAAGCAATTTTATCTAGATGTGGCAGAAGATTTTAGCCAAACAAGGAACTCTTTTTGGCAGGGATGGAAAGAAATAATCCCTCATATTACCACTAAGAAGCAGCTAACCGTGCTCGATGTTGGCTGTGGCAACGGCCGATTTGCTCACTTTCTTACCCAGCAATTCCCCAATCTAACAATCAAATACACCGGCTTTGATAATTCAGCTGTATTGCTCAAACATGCAGAAGTAAAACTCCAAGCGGTCGAACTTAAACCACAATTAACCGAGCTGGATCTCATCGAGCACTTACTCTCAAAGCAAAACTTGCTTGATAAGCAGTCATTTGACTTAGTGGTAGCCTTTGGTGTATTCCATCACATTCCATCTTTCGATTTGCGCAATAAACTATTTCAGCAACTCTCAACATTAGTTGCCCAAAACGGAATTTTGTGTATTAGCTTTTGGCAATTTCTCAATTCGGTCAAACTACGTGAGCGAATAATTGATCCAAAAACGATCGTTTTGGATGCAACTGAATTTGAAGAAAATGACTACATCCTTGACTGGCGAGCGGGGGAGAGGCCAGCTTACCGCTACTGCCACTATACTAACAACGAAGAAGAAGTTGCCCTACTCAAGCAAACCACACTCAAAGTAACTGATGAATTCTTCGCCGACGGCGCGACAAATAATCTCAATCACTATCTGGTGCTGAAAAAATTGTAATTTCCTGAATTAGTTGAATCGCTCGCTCAATAACCAGCGCCGCAAATGTAGCTCCAGCTCCAGGCGCAAAGACCATTGTTGGCTCTAAAAATGCATTTTGATGCAATCTCCCTTGTTTTGAAAGCTCCATTAATTGACGTAATAAGGTTCCAGAGCTTGAATTTCCCTGATAAACTCGTGAAAACTCAGGAAGGGACTCGAGGTCTTGCTTAATTCCTCCTGGATTTTTTTTGATCATTCTGGTTAGCGCTCGCTCAATTAGTCTCAATACACCTTCTGATGGTTCGTGATTAAACAGGTGAAGGATTATGTGTTTTGATAAAAGTTGAAATAATATCTGTGGAGAATAAAACGAGAAAAACTTGGCAGTTGGCTTAGCTTTCATCCTGCCTCGTGGCTGATTGGGTTCAGGACTTATCATCTTCACAATTAAGTGAGTATCGTCAAAATGAAGTATTTCTCGATCACCTGCTCGCAATAAGTCAAGTGCCCAGTTTGGCATATCATCCCACTCTGTTGCTCCAGGAAACTCCGACCAAGAATCAAGCTCAATAACTCCGCCATCGTCAATTGCTTGCAAGACCGAGTGGGGACTAAGTTGAAATGCAGAAGGTTTCATTCGTGCAATGAGGTAATCATCACTAAAAATCACCGCACTCTGAAAATTGTCAAAACCAGAGTGCCGATCTTCAAGCAACGCACTAATTGGTTCAAGTGCCATAATCGCAACATTGCCCATCGATGCAAATTTTGGATGCTTCAAGGCTATCGCCATCGCCGCCGCTGTGCCCGCGCAATACAATCTCACCTCAAAAAACTCAGGTCTTTTTGACAAAACACCTTCTTTAAGAGCTTGATCGATGATGAGAGCGGCCATGTCTTTTGGTAAAAATGAAGAAGTGAGAATAATGCCATCAGGTTCTTCTTCGAATTGGACGAGATATTCTCGTAAAAGTTTTACCCCAATCGCAACGGATTTTGCCATCACCTCATTTTTTGATTTTTCTCCTGATGGAATTGAAACCCACCGTTGGTGAATACCCGCTAATTCTGAAGCGACTGTCACAACTGCAGCTGCTGCTTGCCGCAGTGTAATATCGGCTCTATCCACATCTTTGACAACTGTAGTAATTGATAGTGATGCATCAAGCAGTGAAAAGTTTTCTTCACCAAGTTGAGAAAGAAGTGGTAGATCTGGAACCAATGCCAATCGTACAGATTCAAATGCAACCATCTGCTCAATGAGCTCCTGATCATTTACTACCGTACCAAAATGATCTGGAGATGCAATAATCCCCATATTCTCTTCAGCAAATCGAGCTACTTCCATCGGTATATCTGCAATTTCTTCTTCGTATTTATCTAACAGTTGCTGCCAACCAAATACCTCTTTTTTGACATCTTCAAGTTCAGACTGATTAAAATGACTTTCTGCACTATTCAACATCTTGCTACAGTAATCGGATCATCTGCTTTTCACAATATGCGGGTGGTGTGTAAACATCCAATCTGTTCTAGTTTATAATCAACGCTAATTATGAAACAACTTCTTTCAATGACGCTCATATTTTTAGCTTTGCTTGGAATAGCGGATGCTGGCTACATTAGTTATGAAAAATTCCGCGGTGTAGTACCACCCTGCGGCAACGGTATGGATTGCGGCGCAGTGCTTAATAGTCCCTGGGCCAATATTGGACCTGTACCGTTAGCTGCGATTGGAGTAATTTTCTACTCCTGGATATTACTACTAGCGATTCTTAATTTTCTCGAATTTTCGATCAATCCAATAGTCAATCGACTTGCCAATCATTTAAAACTCAAAAAACACAACACACTTAGACAGTTAACACTTCATGAATTGCTTTTAGCCTCGACTATATTTGGCGCAGGCTTTTCTGCTTACCTGGTTTATATCATGGCGGTTCCAATTGGGGCTTGGTGTCGCTACTGTTTACTCTCAGCTACCACCTGCGCTTCGCTTTTTATCACTGCTAGTGTTTACTATCACAAAACTGTTGGACAATCACCATTTTTACTTAAAAAAGCCTGGTATGTTTTTTTCCATTTTCTGTACATGCACTTATTTAAACCACTTTTTTTTCTTATCGACCCAGAAACAATTCATAACTTAATGGTTTCAGCGGGCAACATGATAGGAAAGATTGGGATTGGCAAATCAAAAACCCAAGCTCTTTTTGGCTTTTCACATCCAATTTTACACACACAGTTTGATGGAGCATTCTTTCCCAACCGCCTTGGATTATCAGCGGGTTTTGATTACGATGGCGATTTGACGCAAATTTTACCAAGTGTTGGCTTTGGCTGGCACACAATTGGAACAGTAACCCTTGAAGCATATGAAGGTAACCCCAAACCAAGATTGGGCAGATTACCAGAATCACAGGCCCTGATAGTGAATAAAGGTCTTAAAACTATTGGTGCAAAAGCGCTCATTAAAAAACTGAGTGATTTGGAACTTACGATTCCCGTCGCCATCAGCATTGCGAGTACCAATAAAAAATTTACTTCAGAAAAAGCGCAAATACTCGATATTTTGGCTTGTTTTCGGTTATTTGAGGGTTCTAAACTTAAACACCAACTATATGAGCTAAATATCAGCTGTCCAAATACCTTTGGTGGAGAACCATTCACCACACCCGCTAAACTAGAAAAATTACTCACAGCATTGGATTCACTCAAACTCAAACGGCCAGTCTATGCCAAAATGCCCATTGATCAATCAGAAACAGATACTTTAGCTCTGTTAAAAATCGTCGATTCACATCAAGTATCTGGCATTATTTTTGGCAACTTAACAAAGGATAAAAATAATCCTGCGGTAACCAAAGCAGATCGTGAAATCTGGAAACAACGCAAAGGTAATCTGAGTGGCAAACCAACTTGGGATAGATCAAACACCTTAATTGCTCTCACAAAAAAACACTTCAAAAATCGTTTTACGATTGTAGGAACAGGAGGAATATTTACTCCAGAAGATGCTAAATACAAATTGAAAATTGGAGCAGATTTGCTCCAATTAATTACAGGCATGATTTTTGAAGGACCTCAAACAATTGGCTCCATTAACCTTGAATTAGCACTTGAGGCATTGTCTCAATCAGCTGAAAACCATAGTAAAACTCTCGCTTAAGGTCTTCGGTTGTATGAAGAGCACCAATTTCATGTTCACTAAACCAACCAATGTCGGTACTTTCACGATCATTAATTTTGAGTGTAACCGAATCAATAGCCCGCATTAAATACACAAAACCTACGTGTTGTTCGCAGCCCTTTTGCCATTGAGAGTCGCGTTGATATGAATCGCCGTCCTGCAATCTGCGTTGATAGTTTTCTTCACAAACCCAATGTACATTGCTAATAATAGGGGAAGGAATATATGTAGAAGTGGTAGACTCCAAGAGAATAGTACGATCAAATGCTTGGACCGTGACTCCTGTCTCTTCAAAAACTTCGCGTTCGGCACCCAAATGAGGTAACTCTCCGGGATCTAAATGGCCGCCGGGAGCAAGCCACAGGTCTAATTTTCGATGGCGCACCAACAATAGCTTTCCTTCATGAAAAGTCTGGCCGGCGGCAGTAAAACAAATTTTAGCGTTAGCTGTAAGTAGATTTACCATAGAGTTCTGCCTATATTAGTGCTCGTTCAACAAAACCTCCGAGTACGTACGCAACCACGGCTGCTATTGCCCCAATTCCTAACATCTCTAAACCACCTCGAATGAGTTTACAACCAGTAAAAAGGGTTCTGAATGCGCCAACAACAAAGAGCGTTGACCCTGTCAATAAAATAGAAAGTGGAAATTGCCATGATTCTGCAATTGGCACACCTATAGTTCGAGCAAAATAAGGGAATAAGGGTAATGAACCAGCCAACACAAAAGCAATAAATGTGACTAACCCGGTATGCCAAACGCCGTCGCCAATTTGATTCTTCTTATCATTGCGCATCTGCCGCTCCGAACGTTCACCCAAGTAATCACCCAAACCCATGGCCAAGCCGTCGGCTACCATATTAGCAATGCCCATAATTAGCACAATCTGGGCGGAAAGATGAGCTCCAGCAACTCCTGCCACAACTGCAAAAGTGGTCACTATGCCATCATTTGCACCAAAGACGGCCGATTTTAAGAGTCTAGGATCAAAGTTAGTCCTGTTATTCATGACCAGCCTCTGCATCTGCTTTCGTCTGATGTACCGTTCCTTCTGGATGATTTGGTGGACTGTAAAGAGTATAAAGCTTCAATGGTTGATCCATCGAAACATTGATCACATTATGTACTGTTCCCGCAGGAACGATAAAAGCATCTCCGTCCGATACTACTGATTCCTCACCATTCATCACAACTTTGGCTGTACCAGATTCAACTCTAAAAAATTGATCTACTAATTCATGCACCTCAGTTCCGATCTCTTCCTGAGGTAATAATGACATCACCACCAATTGAGAGTATTTGCCAGTAAATACTACTTGCCGAAAAGCAGTATTGTTCAGAGTAAGTTGTTCAATTTTTCCAACATAACCAGTCATAAAAGACTCCTTTCTTTACCCTCAACTATACCACGCGATGCTATACTGGACGTGTGCAAGAAACTGTCCTACTAGAATTACGTACTAGCCGAGATTCTCTCGATGCACCAAGTGTGGCGGCCAGTATTTTTCATGCTTTACCCCAACGAGGCACATTTTCTTCTGGCCTGTTATTTAACCGTGCCACGATCAGTTTTGAAATTAGCTCGCTTTTGCAAAGCACGCGATTCTCGATCGCCGTGCCTGCCAAACACGAATCATACATTCAAGCGCTCACCACCAGCGCCTACCAAAGCGCCTTAATTAATATACCCGAGTATGATCCAATCCAGACTATCCAAGCCTGGCAGCTTCATGCCAACGTAGCGCCGTTGGTAGTAGAAATTAAACCCGGATTGTTCTCTAGCTCCAGTGAAATTAAATCTTTAGAAGCTTTTGCTGATGGCGACTCACTGGCCCCACTGTTATCATATTTTTCCAAAACTGATCAAGAAACCGTCGTGGTGTTTCAGATGATTGTAAAAACGAAAAAGCAATCAAAACTGATTCGTCAAATTAGCCAACAGGTTAATTCTCAAACAAGCAATCAGACATCAAGCGATAGCGAGAAACCTGATCCAATTAATCAGGCATTGCAAGCTACACTCAGATTCGGCATCTGGACACCCTCAGCTACGCGGACTCAGTCCGTGTTTGAAGCTCTGAGCGCAATCGTGATGAGCTGGAGCGCGGATCTTTCACATCCGCTTACGTTATCAAAACCAATTGGTCAAAAACGTGCTTTCAAAGCTATGTTAAATAGAAAACCAGGTAAACCTTGGCAAATTACGCCCAACCAAACAGCAACTCTTTTTCACTTACCCCATAAAGGTCTTTCTACAATTCACAACATTCATTGGGGCAAGTTGTTGCCTGGAGAACCACCAGAAAACTTACCAATCGTAACCAAAGATCTGGAACCCGAGGCCCGTCGGGAATTAAATGTAATGGGAAAAACTACCTTTAAAAATCAGGAAAGAGTTTTTGCCATCAAGCGGGCGGACCGTAGGAGACACATTTACGTTATCGGAAAAACTGGTACAGGTAAATCTACTCTACTGGCCAACATGGCAATCAACGATTTAAAAAATGATGAGGGAATTTGTGTCATTGACCCACACGGCGATTTGGTAGAAACCTTACTTGATTATATTCCGTCTCGCAGAGTAAATGATGTAATTTACTTTGATCCCGCAGACAGTGGCAAAACGGTGAAAATAAATTTATTTGAAGGTGAAAACTTAGTACATCGAGAATTAATCGCATCAGGAATTGTTTCAGTATTTTATAAACTCTATGGTTACTCTTGGGGTCCTCGATTGGAATATATTCTCAGAAATGCTTTGTTGACATTACTAACCGCACAATCGGCTCGATTATCAGATATTACTCGATTACTGACTGATAAAAAATTTCGAGATAAAATTACAGAAAATCTTGAAGACCAAGTATTGGCAAACTTTTGGCGTAACGAGTTTGATACCCTGCAAGACAGATTGCGCAATGAGGCCATTGCGCCAATTCTCAATAAAGTCGGTCAATTCGTTTCTTCACCAATGATTCGGAATGTCGTGGATGCACAAAAAAGTTCATTTAGCATCGAACAAGCTATGAACGAGGGTAAAATAATTTTAGTCAATCTTTCACAAGGAAAATTAGGAGAAGATAACGCGACTTTGATTGGCGCCATGTTGATTACCAAGATCCAACTGGCAGCGATGTCGCGAGTATATCAAGAGGAAGAAACACGTAAAGATTTCTTTTTATATGTAGACGAGTTCCAAAATTTTGCCACAGAATCATTTAATAAAATTTTGTCAGAAGCGAGAAAATACCGGCTTAATTTAACTCTGGCCAATCAGTATATTGCCCAAATTCCCGAGGAAGTTCAAAAGGCCATTTTTGGTAACTGTGGAAGTATGCTGAGTTTTGTGATGGGTGCGGAGGATGCCTCGCTCTTCTCAAAAGAATACAATAGTATGTATAGTGAAACAGACTTAGTTTCATTGAGTAAACACCAAGTGATTACCAAAATGACGATTGATAATATTATTTCTCATCCATTTCCGGCCTATACGCTACCTCTGGCGGCGAGTCATAACCAAAATCGAGAAAAGGTGCTCAAGGTAAGTAAAGAACGCTACGCAGCGTAATTTGAATCCTATAACTTGAATGTTATGTCTAATTATGATATATTCTGATGTTGTATTTGTGGTTTTTGTGCCACAAATCGCTCTTTCACAACATCATATTTACTCGTAGGGAGTTACCCCTGCATACAATTGCCACGCTGTTGAAATTTCACACTACCTAATGCAGGTACTGTCTTGATTTCAGTCGTGTTGCTATCATTGTGTGCCGGGATCGTCTCCCTACGGACTATTTTTTTGTAGCTAGTTTATCTAGCCGGTGGTTTCTTGGACATAAAATTGTTGTGTCCAGTAAGTCACCGGCTAGAATTAAAACTAGCTAACTCCCTAGCCATAGGGGGGTCTCAGGTACACGATGGCAAGATTTTGGTTTATCCAACAGGAGAAAAACATGCAGTACCAAGTACGCGGAAAATACATCGTAGTATCCATTGAGGTCGACGGCCAAAAAAGGCCAATCTACCTGCGGCAAAGTGATAACCAACCCTTTATTGAAGGGCTCTGGGGCGTACCCTATTCCATCATCGTACAAAAACTGGTCGCTGGCAGAGTGGAGGTATTGACATCCGTTGATGGAATGAACACCCTTCAGGAAGAGGAAGCAAATTTCCTCACGAATGGTGGACTGGTAATCTCAGACTCTAACCCCACGCCATTCACCGGCTGGCGCTTGAATGACAATGAGACGGGGCAGTTCGTCTTCAAGAACCCCGCTCAGGCAATGGCAACCATGACCACGGGAAGTTCACGGAATGTCGGCGTGGTGGGCTTAGCAGTCTACCAGGAGTACCTCAGGCCTGATATCTCAATCAAACCAAGCCCTCGCAGACCTCGCTCAGACCAGTTCTCTCTGGGAGCAGAAGTGAAGGAGATGATGTTCGGAGGCGACATGGGCACCGGCATCGGCGTGACGATTACGGATAAGGTTGGGCGCACACACTTCACTCGCGCAACTTCAGAACCAGTTGAGGTATTCAGCATTCAATACCGTAGCCTGGAGTGGCTCGAGCAGCATGGAATACTCACTCAACCCGAACCCCAGGCCTTTCCCGGAAACTATCCCGCTCCTGGTCAGACCGGGTACGGCAAGTACACCAGTGGCTTGAGATAAGAACT
>CAYNWG010000028.1:0-11433 GCA_964400865.1 uncultured Pseudomonadales bacterium | reverse complement strand
GCGTTAGACTTAGTAATGACCAATTTGGGGGTCGTATTTGGATTCTTGGGGAAATAGCTAGATGGCGAATAAAAAAACTCTAATCAGTGTGGATCAAGTATCAAAATCATTTGATGTTGGTACACAAAAAGTTGATGTGCTGAAAGATATTTCTTTTACCATTACTGAGGGCGATTTTGTACTTATTTTTGGACCATCGGGCTGTGGAAAGTCAACACTCCTTCACGTCTTACTCGGTCTAGAAAAACCAAACGTTGGCGTAATGGCATTTAATGGCACCAAACTCTATGATTTGCCCAGCGACGATGATCGAGCTGATTTTCGTAAGAATCATATTGGCATGGTCTATCAACAAGCAAATTGGGTTAAATCATTAACAGTCAAAGAAAATGTTGCACTACCACTACTATTGTTGGGATATGCTGATGATGAAGCACAAGAAAAAGCCACAAAATTGCTAGAATTTGTCGGCATGCTAGAGTGGGCAGACTATGTTCCAACCGAGCTATCAGGTGGTCAACAACAGCGTGTAGCGCTTGCTAGAGCACTGATTCATGATCCACTCGCTATTATTGCAGATGAGCCAACTGGTAATCTTGATTTTAAAGCTGGAGAAACACTAATGAAGCAATTGCAAAAGCTCAACCAGGAACAAGGGAGAACAGTGATTATGGTAACTCATGACTTACTATATCTTAAATATGCTAAATCAATTATCCAAATAGCAGATGGGCAATTAGATAAGATAGTTAGTGCAGATGGTATAGGTCAAATTATCAAACAACTCCAAGCACAAGCAACGGCAACAAATTAGACATCATGATATTCAATAAAATCAAAAATTTACCAGCAGCAACAAAAAAAATCTTAAGTAGCTTACTCGCTTTATCTAAAGACTTAACATCGATGTCATTTTTGCTCATGATTCGTCTTACGGATAAAATTTTATCAAATTTGAGCAAAGGGCGATTCTTTCCGAAATTTTTATTAAAGTTAAAAGCTCCTCTCGGCATCGTTACCAAACGCATTTACCATCACGATCGAATTAAGGATCCCAACATCAGTAAGGTTGCGCTCATTGACATGGCTTTGAAAAATATGATCTTCAAAAAATCGCGCTCTCTGATCACTATTGGTGGCATGTCAATTGGTATTGGGGCAATCGTATTTTTAGTTTCTATCGGATATGGGGTACAGCAGGTAGTAGTTTCAAGTGTGGCGAGACTAGAAGAACTTCGTCAGGCAGATCTAACTACCCAACCAGGTAGTCAATTAAAAATCAATGACGAAGTTGTTCAAGACATTAAACAACTATCCTCGGTTAAACACGTTCTACCACTTATAGCTGTAGTCGGAAGAATTAACTTTCAAAACTCAAGTACAGATATGGCTGTCTATGGAGTAACTTCTGAATACCTAAAACAGTCCGCTATACAACCAGTGGAAGGTGCGTTATTTAACAGTGACGATCAAAGTATCGCAGTAAATAATAAACAGAATTCTGGGGAAGTTGCCGGAATTTCAAAGGAGATTAATATTGAAAACGCCCAGATCGGTGATACGATCGGAAAAGCCTATCTAGATATGGAGGCAAGTGGGTGGTATCGCATACGGAGCTCCCCATCAAAAACGGCCACTATTCTCGGATACACCAAGCGAGAAAATGGTCAACAAATAGTAAATGAAGTTTGGGGTAGCAACTATGCTGACGGTGAAGGCAGTGTGGGGATCAATAAAGATGGAGTTGAGCTTGGGAAGTGGATTCAAGGCTCGTTCCTAATCTGGGATAAAAATAATTGCCAAGTAACTGATAGCGATTGCGAACCGGGTGGTTATCAAGTTAGTCGGGAACCAAATGGAATCCAAACTCAAATCACGGGTTTTATTGCAAAACTTGGGCTAACTACTCAAGTAATCGCAGGAGGAGAAGTACTTGGCACCAGCATAGATATTGCAGATCTTGTTCGCTCAGGTTTTGCTTCTGCAGGGGCTGAGCTGGCTATTACTCAGCTAGCATCAGAGTCCTCAATTTTGCAAGAGTCAGTCAATCGGGTAGACATCGGTCCCCAAGCGGTAAAAGAATTAGTAATAAACACCGCTGGACTGACTACACTTGGTATTGATCCCAAGCAGGCTGTGGGCTCAGAAATCACCATGTCCTTCGTTGTTCCTGCGGAGTTACTTAATGATTCCACAACTAAAATAGAGTCAAGCCCAACTGTCTATCAAATAGTTGGAGTGATACCAGACGATACAACTCCATTTCTTTATGTACCGTTCATTGATCTGAGAAGTTTGGGAATTACTAATTATTCTCAACTGAAACTAGTCTCACTCAAAGACAACGAGTTACCTGTTATTAGAAACACTGCTGAATCAATGGGATTCGTGACCGTATCGGTGGTTGACACATTAGCACAAATTAATACACTGTTCGCATCTGTACGAGTTGTGCTAGCTGCCCTAGGTCTCATAGCGCTCATTGTTGCCTCCTTAGGCATGTTTAATACACTCACGGTTTCACTGCTAGAAAGAACAAGGGAAGTTGGCTTACTAAAAGCTATTGGAATGAAATCAGTTGAGGTTAGACGATTATTTATTACCGAGTCACTTATTATGGGTTTTTTTGGAGGCATTGGCGGCCTCATACTTGGTTTTCTTGCAGGAAAGGCTGTAAGCCTCATCATCTCACTTTTTTCAATATCTACTCAAGCTCAATGGATTGATATCGCCTATATCCCCCCCTTATTTTCTCTGATAGTCTTTCTGTTTTCACTATTCGTTGGAATAATTACTGGACTATATCCCGCCAGTCGATCAAAAAAGATTTCTGCGTTAAATGCATTGAGATACGAGTAAAGATGATCTGGAGCAACTAAATCATAATTTGGCGGGCTTACTGATCTTTGGCAACTTTGCAACTAATACCGTACCAAAGAGCCAAATCACCGCTGCAATCCAAAAAGCGCCGGGAATATACCATTGTGCTACAAAACCAGCTAACAATGGACCTACCACTTGGCCAATTGAAGTATAGGCCTGACTCAAACCCATCATTCCACCTTGATCTGATTCGGGAGTAGCTAATGAAATGAGACCGGATAGAAATGGTGCGGCAGGTGGAATAAACATATAAATACCCAAAAATAAAGAAAACACTGGCAAAGTAGTGGCAAATCCCAACAAGCCTACCATCACCACTCCAGCACCCAAAGAAAATAACAGTAATGCTCGACTGTTGGCTATCTTCAATAAATAGCGAATTCCAAAACCTTGCATCAAAACATTTACCAACCCAAATGCAGTAAAAATCAAACCAACCTGGGTTGTATTGAGCTTCAATACATCAACTGTGGCCGACTGAAAACCAAGAATAAAGGCGTTTTGTCCAATTGAGGCGAGGAGCGTAATCATTAGTAAAATACCAGTGGTGGGAGCCCAGAGTGCATGCCACAACTTTGAAAGATCAATCACTTTTTCTGGCTTTTTTGGTAAAAATGAGCGCTGAGTATGAGTCTCTGGTAATAAAACCACAGCCATAACCACACCAATTAATGACAGACCAGCAGCAAACCAAAAAGGAATTGCTAGTCCGTACTGACCCAAGATTCCGCCCACAGCTGGACCAACTAAGAAACCAAAACCAAACGCTGCTCCCAACATACCGAATGCCTTGGCTCTTTCTTTGGGTTCGTGAGTATCGGCAATCACCGCTTGAGCAACCGAAATGTTTCCACCAGTAACGCCATCGAGCATTCGAGCTAAAAAGAGTTGAATTACTCCTGTCGCAGATGCAAAGAGCGCAAGTGAAAGACTAGACCCAATCAGACTGATAACGAGTAGTGGTTTGCGACCATAGCGATCAGATAAACGGCCAATTAATGGTGTGGCCAAAAATTGTAGGAGTGAATACGAGGCGAATAAAAAACTCAAGCCAGTGGGATTGATGCCAAAGCGAGCCGCATACGGATACAGCAAGGGAATAATGACTCCATAACTCAGAGCGTTGATCAACATGACCAGCATCAGAACCAAGATCGTGCCAGTGTTTTTCTTTTGTTTAAACATAACGAGCGCCCATTGTACTCATTTACACTGAAAATGTCAGTGTATAATTATCACGCACCTCGCCGAGGTGGCGGAATTGGTAGACGCGCCAGACTTAAAATCTGGTGGTAGCAATATCGTGCGGGTTCGATTCCCGCCCTCGGCACATACGTATGACAGGTTCAACGATTGAATTTCACTCATCAGACCAAAAAATAATTGAAGCTATCTTAAGCTCAGAGAAGTATGTTGTCTACCCAAATAAGTATCTCCAGGCCCCTGTTTTAGATTTAGATAGTATAAATTCGATTTTCCAAGAGAAAAGCTTGGAGATTCAAATAGTATTAGACAGACTGTTGCGATACTTACTCGGAATTGCCGCAGGTGACCATTTTGGATCTGATCACTCTGCTAGAAGAAAATATCTAAATGAGTTACATCAGAAATATGGCCTAGTCTATTTTGATGGAATCGAAAGTCGAAACAAGTTTAGAGCAAATAAGATGGCGATAATAATCCCTAACATTAGGAGAATCGCCAATTATGCTACAAAGTTTAACCACCCTCAACTCGCAGAGCAACTCTCGAACATCATTGAACAATCAATATCAAAATTGAACAAGTTCCCAGATTATAACCGAATTAGCTCGCTCGATACAAAGTACGAAATTGTCTGCATTTTAGACGATGCAATCGTTTCAGTATTTGAAACGATTGCATCATATTATCAAACCCAAACGAACTTGACCAATTAAATTCTTGATAATAGGATGCTAGTTTACGTGGATCCCTGCTTTTAAACCTTGCCTAGAAAAAAGAATTTATGGCGAATACAGCTGAAAATGAAATACGCGCAGATATTTTTTGGAGACAACTCAGACTAATATAAAATCATTCGTAATATTCTTGAAGAAGCGGGTTTTACAGTTACATTTATAGCCACCTCGCTCCAAACCGCGCTTGCAGAAGTTGTTCATTTTCCTGACTACGGAGGCATTCATGTGGTCACAATAGACGGAAACTTAGGTAACTATAACAGAGGTAGTGATTCCAGAGCAATTCTTAAGGAACTTCAGAAATCCGAACCCAATACAAAATCAATTGGACTTAGTTGCGCGCGGATTACCCATTGAAAAACCGGAAAGTGATATACCCGAAGTGGCAGTAGACGTAGGAAAAATCGAAGCATACAAAGCACTTGCGCTCGCACTTAAACTGCTTTTTCCAGAATCTGACATTTCCATTAACGGTGAATGGGTTTCAGTCTAAAGGCTTTTAGCCATTGTTAGTTGGAAAGTATGGTTTCTCCAGTTTTTAACAACTGTATTGGATAATCAACGAACTTCCAATCGAAAGACTGAGAATCTGTCGATCGACAAACTATTGCCTCAACCAACAATCCATTTTGCACTGCTTCTTCAAAGTATTGGTCAAAAACAAAATTGCCAAGAGAATAGTAAATTCGTTTACTTTGGTAATCTTCAATGCCTTGCACTACATGGGGGTGCGATCCAATTATTAAATCGGCACCTGCATCAACTAACTGGTGAGCAAAATCCTTGATTACTTGATTTTCTTGAACATACTCATTGCCCCAGTGGGTGTAGACTACCAGTACCTCAGCTAAATTCCTAACTTCAGCCATGTCACTAAAAACTCGTTCTTCTCCACCAGTGACAAATTGATTGTAGTTAACAAAGCCAAACGATATACCATTAATTTCTTTAATAAGATATGTAGCTCTCTCCTGATCGGACAGGGTATAACCAAAGTAGGGTACCATCGAATTTTCCAAATATTGATAGGTTTGTGTTAGACCTTCTTGACCAAAATTAGAGATATGGTTGTTTCCCAAATTGACAATAAATGACCAATTAGATAAGGTTTCTGAAAGTACCTTGGGATCAAAGGTAAAAAAGTAATTGTTTGTTGAGCCGATTTCACTACCAACACTTCTTGAGGGGAAATTGGTAACTGGGCCCTCAAGATTGGCAATGATTACGTCAGCACCAGAAAGCATTTGCGTCAGATCTTCAAAAATGAAATTATAGTTGCCTTTTACTTGGGCTTTTTCTCTGATATGCCTGTCAAACATCATATCACCACCAAAAAGCAATGTGGTACATTGGGGAGTTGGAATAGGAGTAGGGACGTTAATTATCAAATCAGCGCCATTTGATTCAGCTGGTGTAGTCGGCGCTGAAGTAAACAATGACAGATATTTGACTAATGCCAGACCTCCAACAATACAAATAATAATTCCAGCTATGAGCAACTGAATCTGTTTCATTCTTGCGCTATTATACTGGTTGTGATGAACGAGCGAGAAATAGTATCTTTTCAGCGATTTATTGTCAATTGGTACCAACAAAATGGTCGGCATGTATTGCCGTGGCGACTGACTGCTGATCCTTTTAATATCCTGGTGTCTGAACTGATGCTACAACAAACGCAGGTCAGTCGCGTCATTCCCAAATACGAAGCATTTCTTAAACGTTTTCCAGGTCTTAGCTCACTCCGATCCACCTCATTAGCTGATGTATTGATTCTGTGGCAAGGTCTCGGTTACAACCGAAGAGCTAAATATCTCTGGCAATTGGCACAAGCTGTTGAACGGTTGCCCCATTCGTATGATGAACTTGTGAAGCTTCCCGGAATCGGACCCTATACTGCCAATGCAATCTGTGCTTTCGCCTTTAATCGACCAGTAACAATGATTGAAACTAATATTCGCGCAGTTTTTTTGTACCACTTTTTTCCAACTGATACAAAAGTTTCAGATGATCAATTACTACTATTAATTACCAAAACTATTAACAAGCGGAATGCTCGCAAGTGGTATTGGGCACTTATGGACTACGGCAGTTACTTAAAAACGATCTTACCAAATCCCAATCGCAGAAGTAAAAAGTATGCAACTCAGTCTAAGTTTGAGGGATCAAGCCGACAGGTAAGGGGAGAAATTATCAGAGTTTTGACCCAAAGAAAGTTAACTGATCGTAGTATTTTATTTGCCACCCTAACGAGCAACCAGATATTTTTCGAACAAGCCCTACAACAACTGATAAATGAGGACCTAGTAATAGAGATCGACAAACAACTGTCACTCAAGTAGACTTCCCACTGTGACACATCAAAAAAAACATTATCAAATAGTTGGCTTAGGCGGTACTTTTGATCATTTTCATGCTGGACATGAAAAATTTCTCAAATTTGCAAGTGAATTATCTGATGTATTAATAATAGGAGTCTCCAATCAAAATATCGCAGAGAGAAAAACATATCCTCAATCGATTGAATCGTTCGCAGAACGTTCGCAATCTATAGTAAGCTTTTGTACTTCACACAAGATAGAGTTTGAACTCATAGAACTTTCAGATTCTGTAGGTTCCACAGTTACTGATAACCGAATTGAAGCACTCGCCGTTACCACAGAGACAGAGATTGGAGGAGAGCAGATTAACCGATTAAGAAAAAAAAGTGGATTAGCCAAACTTCCCCTGCATGTTTGTGAATTATTGCCTGCTACTGATGGTCAAGCACTGCATTCTGATCGTATTAGAGCAGGGGAATGTGATAGAGAAGGCTTAGTTTATTTACAACTATTTGATAAAACAATTACTATTTCCAAAGAGCAGCGATTACTACTAGCTCAGCCCCAAGGCTTTATTGTGAATCAACCTAGTTTTCTATCAGGTCCATACTCCCATCGAGAAAAAGTAATCCTCGTTGGCGATTCAACTATTGAGCGATTTACTTCCAACAATTGGCCATTTCAAATTGGTATTTTTGATCGAAAAATTGAAAGAAAACCTGCTCATGGAGTTACTCAAAATCTTAAACCAGACCTGGTTGTACAGAATCCAGCCGGCTCTTTGACACCAGACTTGGCTATTTCTATTCAATCTCTGCTTCAATTAACTAGTACCAACTCTAATTACATTTTTGTTGAAGGTGAAGAAGATCTCGCCGCAATCCCCGCTGTTATGCTAGCGCCATTGGGATTCGTTGTTTATTATGGTCAGCCCGGAGTTGGGCTGGTGGAATTAATATCTTCAGAAAATGTTAAAACGCGAATATTGACTAATCTCGTTTGATCAACCACGATTATGCTCAAACTAGAGAAATCCATAATCGATTGATATTGCCTCTTAAAATTAAAATTTCGTTAAAACAAAATACTTTATCTATGTTTCGGGTTTTTTTGTTGTATGATTGGAAGATGCAACCATTGGCAGACAGATTACGACCCCAAACGCTCGATACATTTATTGGTCAATCACATTTAGTAGGTGAGATGAAACCACTTCGGGTAGCGCATGATATGGGCCATATTTTCTCGATGATTTTTTGGGGACCGCCCGGAGTGGGAAAGACTACCTTAGCACGCATTTTGTCTCAAGCGGCAAATAAAGAATTTTACGAGCTTTCTGCCGTCTCTGCTGGCAAAGCTGATATAAAAAAAATCATTGATGATCACAAAGGTCAGAGGGGACTCGAACAAACATACAATCCACCATTATTATTCCTTGATGAAATCCATCGCTTTAGTAAAGCTCAACAGGATTACTTACTGCCATTTGTAGAAAAAGGCGAGTTAATTTTAATTGGTGCTACCACTGAAAATCCAAGTTTTGAGGTAATTGCTCCGCTACTTTCTAGAAGTAAGGTTTTTGTGCTCAGTCAATTAAGTGAAGTGGAATTGTCAAAGATTATTGATTCAGTATTAATTGAGTTAAAAGCTAGTTTGGGAAAAATAAAATTAACCAAAAGTACACGAGAG
Organism: uncultured Pseudomonadales bacterium; assembly: GCA_964400865.1. GTDB lineage: Bacteria > Patescibacteriota > Microgenomatia > UBA1400 > PJMF01 > DAOQVB01. The sequence continues at coordinate 2,603 of CAYNWG010000028.1, read as the reverse complement.
TGGTTGGTGACGTATGCGGCGGGTGACGCCCGCCGGCTCCTCACGCTAATTGAACATACTACCGACCTGTACAAAAATCTTGATCTTGAATCGCTTCAAACCACCCTTCAAACAACCTCACTGAAGTACGATAAAAAAGGCGAGGAACACTATGACACAGTCAGTGCGTTCATTAAATCAATGCGGGCGAGCAATGCAGACGCGGCTTTGTATTACCTAGCCAGAATGGTCGATGCTGGTGAAGATCCCAAGTTCATTGCTCGCCGAATGATCATTTTTGCCAGTGAAGATATTGGCTTAGCCGTCCCTACCGCGCTAGTCGTCGCAAATGCGGTTTTCGACGCTGTGCATAAAACTGGCTACCCAGAAGCTCAAATTATGTTGGCTCATGGGGTAGCTTATTTGTGTCGCTGTAAGAAAGATCGCTCTGCCTATGACGCATTCTTCGCAGCTTTAGCAGACGTTAAAAAGTTCGGCAATTTGCCAATTCCGCTTGAACTCAGAAACGCTCCAACAAAGTTAATGAAAGAATTACAGTACGGCAAAGGCTACCAAATGTACCCAGACGAAAATCATTCACTCCTACCTTTAAAACTAAAAAATAAAAAGTATTTTCAAAAATAATTTCTACGCTTGTTGAAAGTTTCTGCTGGTATTTTCAGCAGCGTGCAACCAAAAGAAATACTTCAACAATACTGGGGTTACGATCAATTTCGACCTGGTCAACAAGCCATCGTCGAGGCCATTCTTGCTGGGAAAGACACGCTGGCAATCATGCCGACAGGAGGCGGAAAGTCAATCTGCTTTCAAGTTCCAGCCTTACTTTTACCTGGTTTAACTCTTGTGATTTCGCCACTGATTTCCCTCATGAAAGACCAGGTTGATGCACTTGCTAGACGATCCATCATGGCAGAATATTTATCAAGTTCTCAAACTCCACACGAGCAACAAATAGTCTATGAAAAACTCAGCTCTGGTCAACTTAAACTCTTGTACCTCTCGCCAGAGCGACTGCAGTCGCGCAGATTCCAAACAGCTCTGAAATCGATAAGCATCTCTTTGATTGTGGTGGACGAAGCTCATTGTATTTCTGAGTGGGGGCATGATTTCCGACCAGAATTTCGAATGATCGCATCTTTTATTTCAGCTCAAGCAATTAGACCAGTCATCGCTGCTTTCACTGCCACCGCCACTCCAAAAACTCAACTGGACATTTGCGTGTCACTCCGGCTTCAAAATCCATATAAGCAACTGAGTAGTTTCACGCGTGACAATCTTGGCTTACAAATAGTAGCTTGTCCGAGTCACTTTATTCAACAAATGCTCGTATTCAAGTTACTACTCAAACATCGAAACGAGTCGGGCATTATATATGTTTCTAGTCGCCAAACCGCGGAAAACCTGACGAAAATAGTGCGAAGTCTTTTTCCATTCAGTAGTATTGAGGCCTATCACGCTGGTCTTGCCGCTCAACAACGAACCGGCATTCAAGAAAGGTTTATTACCGATCAAATCAAGATGGTAGTTGCGACCAACGCTTTCGGCATGGGAATTGACAAACCAAATATTAGATTTGTGATTCATTTTCACATACCTGGTAGTTTGGAGCATTATTACCAAGAAGTGGGTAGAGCAGGAAGAGACGGCAAATCAAGTCAAACCTACTTACTGTATAACGAAAATAATTTAAGCATCCATCTTGGATTACTAGATCAAAATGCGCAAATTTCTGATAAACATAGAAAACAGCAAGTGCTTAAGCTACACGCCATGCGAACACTTGCGACTACCAAAGGTTGTCGAATGCAATTGATACTCCGTTATTTTGGCGAAGTCTCAGATCAAGCTTGTGGTCAATGCGATCGATGTCTTGAACAACTACACCAGTCTAAATCACTACAAGAAGACAATTCTTTTGAAATTGGCTTACTCCGACAGCTTGAGCTTCTCAGAGATTCGTTGGCTCAAACACTGAAATTATCACCCAGCAGCATTGCAACAAATAAAGTCCTGTATCAATTAGCATTGATTAAACCAACTACGACCAAGCATGCCGGCAAATTAGCTGGGATAGGGCAGGGATGGATAAAACAATGGTGGGACAAATTTGCCCCATTGCTATCTTGACGATAAAAAAAGAAGCTGATATACTGTCCTATAGTAATATTGGGGTTTGTTATGACACATTCATCAGAAATCACACCGGGTAGTATTCGGGCAATTATTTACGGTGGACCTACATCTGGATACGATGCGCATGGTCTTAAGATTGAGCCGGTTTCAAAAGATAAACCCAAACCAGTCGAAGCCCCTCAGGTTCGTGATGACGAGAATCAACCCAGATAATATTTATTGGTTTAATATATGACTCTACAACAACTTCAAGCAGAATACCTGCTAATCAAGGCCATTATTGATGAAAAGTGGCCGATTAAGGAAAAAAATCAAAGAGTGTTTGCTCGAACGATGAAGTTGGTAGAGGAACTTGGCGAGTTGGCTGACGAGCTGCTCTCGAGCATGAACTTACAGAGGCAGGACAAGCAAGATGCGTTTCATGATCAGAAGGTGGAGGATGAGTTTGCTGATGTACTGGCCTCGGTTGT
>CAYNWG010000027.1:0-11503 GCA_964400865.1 uncultured Pseudomonadales bacterium | reverse complement strand
GGGAAAGATGTATCACTGGGTCAGAATGGGTTAACTTGGTATGGCCATAATCAATTCTGCGGCAGAGGGAACGATACCATACGTAATCCAATGTTTGAGTGCGTTGAATAATTTTGCACGATCTTCTTGATTCAATTCACTCACATTTATTGCTGTACCTTGGTCGCTACCAATTGGAGTTACCGAAACATGAGTAATATATGGAACAAATGGCGACCCCTCGTCAAACAGTGGTAATCCGACATTTATTCCTGGATCAATACCTGCATTTTTAAGCTCCTCTTCCCCAGCTTCCTCTACAGTTAATTGGTTAAAATGTTTATGTATTAATTCCGATGGCAGTTGCGCAAATTGTACCTTAACCCTAACAGCAGAAACTTTAATTTCTGGACTTATTAGATATTCACCTGGACCATCGGCTTGATCATCCAACACAACCATGCTCGCCGCATTTGCAATTTCGTATGTCAATTCAAACGGACCATTTGCATATTGCTCGTGTAAGTTCTGAATGAACTTCTGCACATGCACTTTTTCTCCAGCATCCGTTATTCTCGATAAATTAAGCAAGTGCTTGCCTTCTACATTTTCATTCAGCTCCGCTGATTCATTCTGCTCAGCTAGCTGACGCACCTTCACAACTACATCGCTGGCAATTATTAAGTTTCGATGATTAAGCACATCTTTAAGCGGAGATGTTTCGAAATCACTGGTGAGAGTGGCGATTAACGTAGCTACTTTATGTTTCGCCACTGCTGAGGCATTAGCCGCATCTGGTTCTTTTCCGGGTACTCTAACAGGAATAACTTCAAGAATTTTCGCCATTTTATAAATACTATTAAAATGGTCCTGAAACGCTTCTATACCTTTCCTTTTTCTAGGATTAGTTGAAGCTAGAATAATTCTTACCAAAGAAGTTGCACTTTCTCCCTTTTCTGGCTGATTCAGCTCCAAATCCTTTGAGTTATAGCTGAGTAAGTATGCGGCCAACAGCTTTTCGAGTACTCCATGAATATCTGCGGCAAGTTGTTCCACCTGCCTAATCATCCAAAATGGATTGAGCAACTGCTCTAATTCACCAATTGACTCTTGAGAATTAAAAATGGACTGTTCGATATACATAAACAAAAAATCCTCACCATTACTTTTACTCAGCTTGGTGTCACTCCAACCGTGGTGAGCGGTTAGATGCGTTTCTTGGGAGCAAAAGTCCTTCGTGAGGCTTCTGCTTTGTTTTGGTTGCTTAAACCAAAAACCCTATATATCTAGTGCGTATTTTACAACAATAAACCCATAGCTTGCAAGTGTTGATTTACCAACTCCTGATTTATCTCTAGAGTGCGCCATTTTTGCGTCAGTAACTCCCCCATCTCTCGTTTTTCAAACGGGAATATAATCCAGGCATTAGTAGTATAGGCGAAATGATCTGGCCTAACCACAGAATGTTCTTTATAAAAAAGGGTTGCTGTGGTCACTGAAGCCACACCCCTGAGATTTAACAGTTCTGTGACGAACTGGAGCGATCCACCACTATCAGCCACATCGTCAAATAGCAAGATGTTCTTTCTTGCCACATCAACAGGGAGGTCTTGGTAAACGTTTGGTTTTGGTAATTTTTCATTAATACCAGAGTAAAACTTCACTCCAATGCTAGCAATTTCATCGATTTGTAAGAAATCAGCTAAAGAGCGCGTCATTGGCCAGCCACCTTTGGCAAGTGTTACTATGAGGTCGATAGGTTTATTTGATTGAGCAATTTGCTTCGAAACTTGATGGGTGAGTTGCTCCATCTCAATCCAAGTTGGCGCAATATAAGTAGTTTCATCTGGAGGAAAAGAAAAGCTGGGAATCGATATTTCTGAGTTCATACTATATGGTACACCACGAGTCCGATGTTTGTGAAGGCGGTGCAAAACTCACCATTTTGAAAATGTTTACTTGCTGAACAAAGTGTTACAAGACCTTCAGTCACTTTGATCTACCTTAGAGACCGTTCAAATCGGCTGATTCACAGATCAACGAACTATTTTTTTCGACACAACTACCTATAATTCTATTTAATGGTTTACACTAAAGCATGGTCTTGTCTGGAGTCATGCTCTACTGTAAACCATTGTTTTGTTTGTTATGTGTGGTTTTCGAATCAATTGGACTATGATTTTTTTAGTGACTTTAAAGAATCTTTCAAATCGTTCTGCAACGGTGCTTCGACACGCATTACCTGTTTTGTTCTCGGGTGGGCGAACTCAATCTGGCTAGCATGCAAAAAATGTCTAGGACACCAAGTGATATCTTGTTTGAACCGTTTGCGACCGGCGTACAGCCGGTCGCTCACCAGCGGATGCCGAATATGTGCGAAATGCACTCTTATTTGGTGCATGCGTCCCGTTTTTGGAAAACATTCAACCAAAGTCAAAACTTCTGTACGGTTACAAGGATCGATGTACTCACCCACTACTTTGTATTCTGTCTGTGCTAACCTTCCATCTGGATGCACAAACATTTTTTGCCGCTCACGCGTACTCCTCATTATCGGATAATTTAATTGCGCTTGTGAAACGCCTAGCCTGCCATGAACCATGGCTCGGTAGGTTTTTTTTACCGTGTGAGCTTTAAATTGTGCGAGCAATTGCACAAGAGAGCCAGGATTTTTTGCTAACAACAATGCCCCACTCGTGTCCTTATCGAGTCTGTGAACAATCCCCCCTCTTTGCTCAAAAATTTCTTCTGGTGAACCATACTCCAAAGAAAAATGAGCGGGAATCAATGAATTCCACTCACTGCTACTCTGGGGTATATCTTGACTGATCAAATACGATTGCCACCATTGTTGGATCGTTTCACCTCGATTGGTACTAGCATCGTTCACAGTGACCCCCGAAGGTTTATTGATCACCACAAGATCAGAGTCTTCAAATAGTATCTCTATCTCCAACATAATCCATAGTATAGTCTATTTTGGCTCGTTTCTTGAATTTTTGAATTCAACCACTAAAAACCAAACTACTGCAAAGACCACCATCCAATCAGCGAAATTATTTTTAATATTCAAACCAGGAACCGTCAACCAGTCAATCACTCCGCCATATATTAACCGATCTATTAGGTTGCTACATGCTCCAAAAACTAAGAGCACTAATGGGTAATTTTGCTGGTGGCGCCAATAATAGAAGGCTAAAATAATCAGCGCAACTGTACTAACAATTAGAAACAACCAAGGTGCTCCAGCTAAAAACCCAAAGGCTATCCCTGAATTTAGAACGGCAAAGCCTTGCTGAAAAGCAATGTGCTTACTCAATTGGTCTGCCACCAGACAACAAAGACAGAAAAAAATAAAGAAGGCTACTCTTCTTCTCATTATCGCTTTTTATTTTTTGCCAAAACACCTGATCGATTAATTAATAAACCGAAGCCAAAAACTAAACCAAGAAAACATATTACTCGATCCACAATCTCGGTTAAATCTATCGATTTACCCGATGGAAAAAACGAAACTGTCATAAATATCAGTCCAAGAAAAATTAAACCAACAGCGGTGATAAATCCAGATTTAGCAACATCTTGGCCAGATTTGTACCAAGCGAAGGTTCGATATCTGTACTCTAACCAATATAGATAGCGACTCATACCCAATAGTAATACGCTTGCAACTAAGATAACTGGTTGTAACTGATTTTGTAAAAAAATACCAAATTGCACCACACCAGTTGCTAATACAATTCCAGGAATCCACATATCTAGAATTCCAAAATAATCCCAATTTTGCTTTTTGCTAAACCGAATGAGTAAAAAAATAGCAGCAATTAATCCAAAAGAAAGGGATAGACCACCGTGGCTGAAAATGTTCAACCAAGAAACCAAGGTCCAACCAAATGTATCAAAATGCAATAAGACATACATAAATCGAGCTGCTACCATTCCACCCAAAACCGAAAGTAAAAAACCATCAAATAGTTGATCTTCTGCAAAGTGCTCCTCTTTACCACGCTTCCAGAAAACAAATCCTGCGCATAATAAGGCTAAAACCAATGCAATGTTGTACATCATAGTTTTTTTGTATATTCTTATTGTGTGCCGAGAGAGGGAATTGAACCCTCACTCCCTTGCGGGAATCGGTTTTTGAGACCGACCTGTCTACCTATTCCAGCACCTCGGCTTTGTTCATGCTACACTTATAGTATAGAGCGAAACAATTGTATCATCGCCATGCTTTTTTGTTGCAACTAACCATGCAATCTATTATCAACGACATTATTCAAACACTTTTTGATCCAAGTAGTATTTGGTCAGTGGTTGCCAGAGGAGCAATTTGGTTTGTAATCGCTGCTGTAATTATTGTCAGCGTGGACTCACCAAATCCCAATCAATCCTTCCGTCGCATGAAAAGTAATCTTGGTTTTTTAGTACTCTTTCTGGTACTCTCAGGCACACTAATGTATATGTTGTTTGGCTATACAAAATCGGCGTAGTTTCGTGTTCCTAATGCTGTGTCATTGCCTCTCGGTGTTTTTCCATTCCGTAGAATTTGATTCGTTCACCACGGAAGTACAATTCAATATCTCCGATGGGCCCATTTCGGTGTTTCGCAATTTTAACGCTCACTGCCTCACGTTTTTCTTCATCTTTTCGATATAAAAACATCACTACATCCGCGTCCTGCTCAATAGCACCAGACTCTCGTAAGTCTGAGAGTTGCGGTGTTTTTTCTCCCCGACTTTCAATTGCGCGAGATAGTTGAGACAGCGCGAGGATGGGTATCCGCAACTCCCGAGCAATATTCTTTAAACCTTGCGAAATCTCACTTACCTCTTGTACGCGATTGTCCATTGTCCTACCATGGGCTAGTTGTAAATAGTCAACCAGCAATAAGTCAATTGAGTGTTCGATCATCAAGCGACGAGCTTTTGTGCGCATATCAAATATTGAAAGTCCAGGAGTATCGTCAATAAATAATTGTGCATCGGCTAACACGCCCATCGCATCGGAGAGTTTAAGGAAATCTTGCTGATCCAGTCTGCCAGTTTTTAACCTCCAGGCATCAATGTCTGCCTGACCAACAAGCAAACGATCAACTAACTCTTCCTTAGACATTTCGAGTGAGAAAATTCCAACTTTCTTCTTTGCCTGTACACACACATGCTGAGCAATATTTAGCGCTAAAGCAGTCTTCCCCATACCTGGTCTGGCTGCCAATACAATTAAGTTAGACTTTTGCAAGCCAGCTAATAGTCGATCCAAATCTTGAAATCCAGTTGGCACACCTCTCAACTCCTCTCCAGATCTCTGTAACTCGTCAATTCTTTCAAAACTCTCGACTAAGGTATCCTTGAGTGAAATAAATGAGCGCTTATCCTGTTGTTGAGACACGCTAAATATTTCCTGCTCAGCCAAATCCATCACGCCAGTCGCGTCTTGGGAATCATCAAAAGCAGCTTGAGTGATTGTTGACGAAAGCGAGATGAGTCTTCGCTTGGTATAGGCTTCCGAAATAAGTTGCGCATAATGAACAACATTGGCCGCCGTAGGGACCACTGAAGATAATCGAGCGACTTCTTTTGCTCCACCGATCTCTTTGAGTGAGTTTTGTTTCTTCAGTTCTTCAGTCAGGGTAACTACATCAATTGGTCGACGCTTTTCGTACAATCCCGCCATGCCTGCATAGATTGCCTGATGCTTTGGCTCATAAAACGCCGGTGGGGAAAGTAACTCCGCTACTTTAATAATTGCCTCTGGGTCAATCAAAATTGAGCCCAAAACCGATTCCTCTGCTTCCAATGAGTGTGGTGGAATTCTTTGTGCTGCCATAGACTACGCTTCGGACAAAGCTGTGGGGGTAAGAACCACAATTTCAGTTTCCTCGGGCAGTTTTAGACTTGTAATTTCCAATTTTGTTACCGGCTCAACTTCTACACCATATGTGTGTAAAAATTCTTCAACAGTTTTCAGCTCTCCAAAAATTGATGGTTCATGTTTAGCTGTTTTATAGTGCATGGGAATCACAATTGAAGGCTCAAGCTGTCGAATGGTTTTAACTGCTGCCGCTGGATCTAAAGTGAAAACTCCCCCAACAGGACAGAACAGCACATCAACGCTGCCGATTGCTTCAACCTGTTCGGTTGACAATGGATGACCAAGATCACCCAGGTGGCATAAGCGAATGCCCTCGAGAAATATGGTAAAAACAGTATTGTTTCCACGTAGTGCGCCAACTACATCATCATGAAAAGTTGGCACACCAAAAACTGAGATGCCACCAACCTCATATTCGCCAGGTTGAGTAACAAGGAATGGACGCTCTCTCCGACTAGTTGGCTTTAGTAACCCAACGGCGTTGTGATCATTGTGCTGATGAGACACAGTAATAATATCTGTAGTGGTTGATGGAAATGGGAAACCAACTGAACTTTGAGAAAATGGATCGGTTACCACACTCCCATTTTTTCCCTTCAGTTTGAACGATGAATGACCAAGATATACAATTTGCATAGTCCCCCTTGTGCCCTTATGTTACCATAGCACTGTACAAACGTAAGTCTTACTTTAACGGTATACTAAAGTTTATGCATAAAGAAACCATTATTGCGGTGGTTATCGGGTTGCTTTTTGGCCTCTTGGTTACGGTTGGCGTGTATAAACTGCAGTCGGTAAATGACTCGAGTGTCGCTACAACCCCGCTTACTGATGAAGTTGCTCCTTCGGTCTCTCCTTCCCCAGATGACTTAGCCCGATTATCAATTAGTTACCCAACCCAAGGACTCATTTCTGCAAATGCCGATATTACCATTACTGGCAAATCTGACCCCAGTGCATTATTGGTACTATTTGCCAATGATACACAACAAATCTTTGAGGCGGATGACAAGGGAGCTTTTAGCATTGTTCTATCCTTAAAAGAAGGTCCCAATTTTTTCACCATAGTTGCCGCCAATCAAGATGGCGTGACTTTTTCAGCCGATCGAGTAGTTGTATACGAAAAAGAAGTGCCTATTGACGTTTCTCCAGAGGCAAGTAAAAGCGCCAGATAATCTCTGGGAAAGTTAGATAAACCATGAAAAAGACAACCATATCTGCACGCCAGCTCTTCATTACAGCTTGCTTCTTAACAATTTTTTCTTGTTCAGTTTCTCAATCTGCAACTGCCATTTCCGCTCAAACGAGTACTAAAAGCGGATCGATTGATGTTCGATTGGAGGGTAAAGATATTGATGACCAATTAGAAGGCAAAGAAATTGAAGATGGCGGCAGCGCCACCCCAAATCCTGACAGTATTAATAAAGCCATTAATGAACGAATTAATAAACAATTAAGTCAAGAGCAAGAAAAAAAATTGACTACAATAATTGAAAGCATCAACCAACTCCGAAGAGCTATCTATGGCAAAGTTGAGCGAATCACAGATGATTCGCTCACCATTACTACAGTTGAGGGAATCACTATTATTCCGCTTCCTGAATCCGTTCGAGTAAAACAAGGTGCAAAAGTAATTAAAACTTCAGACATCGCGGTTGATAACTGGGTACTCATTATCGGCGCCAACAGTGTTGATCGCTCAAAAGAAACCTCCAATTCCAGCTTTACGCCTCAACAAATTACCGTTTTTACTTCTAATCCGATTGCTGCACAACCGATGGTTGAGCTTGGCATCATTGACTCAATTACAAGTAGCTCCATTACGGTGATAAGTCGGTCTTCTGGCATCAGCAATACCTTTTCAGTCATAAAGACCACCAAGTTTCAAAATGCGAATGGCTCCCAAACAACTTTCGATAAGTTTGAAAAGGATTTAACCGTGCTAGTTGTTGGTTATAAAGGAGAAAAATCAAACTCTGCAACAGTTATTCGCTCACTTGCCACACTCGATAAGCGCGAGGAAAACTAAGATGAGCGACAAGCGAGATCAGCAAAGTTTGCGCAGATCTCGACTCCTCTCACTTCTTCCCTCGAAAAGCGCAGTGCTACTCACCAGAGCTACTGACATTGATTATTTTTTCGGTTTTTCAGAATTTTTGGAACCTACTGAGCGCGAGGCGTTAGCATATTTTGATGAATCTAGGGCGATACTTTTTATCCCCCCGCTCACCGTGATGCCGACAATCCCTGCCATCACTATTGTTGGCGATAGTTCAGAATCATCACTCCTATCCCACATTAAAAACCCGAATGTTCTGTCAAGAGTGGAAACGCTCTTTGTAGATATGCGTTCGTTGTTGGCGTCAGAGTATCTTGCCCTAACAAACTCATACGGAAAACCAATCCAAGCGTTGGATCGTAATTTGATTTGGAAACTTCGAATGATCAAAGATGAATCTGAACAAACAGCCATTGGTCGAGCTTGTGAAATCTCAATGAGGAGCTTCGCACAATTAATTCCGAAACTGCAAGTGGGACAAACAGAACTTCAAGTGGCAGACTTACTTGAAGAGTTGATGAAAAAGGATGGTAGTCGCAAATTGGCGTTTCCAACGATTGTCGCCTTTGGTTCACACACTGCTCTGCCCCACTACCAACCTGGAAAACTCAAACTTGTTCAGGAAATGCCAATTTTAATCGATTTTGGAGCTACTTGGGAGGGTTATCGAGCTGATGTGACACGAACTATTTGGTTTGGCGAAACTCCCAACTCTGAGTTCCTGGAAATTGAGCGGGCTGTTACAGATGCATTTCACCAGGCTGTTGAACTTGTGGAGCGCAGGCCCAAATTACTCACTGCTTCGCAGATCGATGCGGCGGCTCGTGGAGTAATTGAAAAAGCCGGTTTCGGCTCACAGTTTATTCACACTACTGGTCACGGACTAGGACTCGACATCCACGAGCCGCCCTCACTCAACAGTCGCAACCAACAACTCATTGAAAAAAACATGGCAATTACCATCGAACCGGGCATATATTTGCCAGGCAAGTTTGGCTACAGGCATGAGGATACGATTATCATAACTTAACCAAATGTAATCCTAGTTATCTAAGCCATATACCTTGTTCTTTGTTCGGTGATTTCAATTTCTTGTATTTGGTATTGATCAGGTGATTCTTGATCAATTTATCCCACCATCATATGCTTTTCCTTTAAGGTACTTACCTATATTTCTCAAACAGGTCTATCATAATTCGAATATTCTGTAGCGAAGTTTTGGAATGATGGCTCTTGAGTTGGTGGCGGAACCTGCACTGGCCTAATGGGTTTGCCCAGCGCAAATGCCATACCTAGATCAAAAATGCTCCCTTGAGAGAGACCATCCCAAACAAACCAAACTGCTTGTGCAGATTCCATCGCACTGCGATTGTCTGCGCAAATTCGCAGCCCTCCCGTTTCATCAATCTGGTTGGTCTCTCTAGCTGGATAATACATTGATGGGTCTTGAGAAATTTCCTCCAGAAGTAATCGAGTAGCCTCATCCTGATTTCTAACTGGACAAATCAGAAAGATATTCTTTCCTTGTGACTGATCGCAACTCGACTCAAAATCGGGCTGGTCTGCCCATGCGGTTATCATTCGTGGAAATGATTTCGTTTGATTGTCAAATGTGGGCAAACTATCGATAACAATGGGCTTTCGCAGAGCGAAAGCCATACCAAGTTGAAACAGACCTTCCATAGACTGACCATTCCAATCTACTCTGACTCTATCAGCCCGGCGAATTTCTCCAAGCAACTTCTGCCAAGTACTCAAACCACTTTGGTCGTTAGGTACATAGTCCACCTTGGAGGAAAGTGCGTATTCTATCGAAGTTGCTTTCATTTCCATAACACCATGTTTTTCTGAAAACGTTCTACCCATATCAACATCCTGTTGTCTGAGCAGACTTGGTGAGTGTACCACACGCGATTACAACTCAACTCTTTTAATCAATCCAACTTCCCGCTCCATATAACCTTTCTTCTTGTAAAAATCGAGTGCTGGGTTGAAGGCCACCACATTGACCCACAAACCATCACAACCTTGAGATATCAGGTATCTTTCCATTTGTTTTAATAAAGCTTCGCCTATTCCTTGCTTACGGTGTGTTTCTACCACAAACAAATCCATAACTATCCCTAGTTTGGTCGGAACTAGTTCTAGCATATTTTTTTCAGATTGTTTTTCGATGAAGCCACTGACAAAACCAACATCGACACCCAAATCACTAGCAATGAAAATCTTACCATTCCCCTCAACCACTTGTTTGAAACTTGAATCGAAAAAAACTTCTCCATATTCAGGCGCTCTTCTAAGTCGCTTGATCGGATCGAGGCTGACTAAATAATCATGCAACAGATTAAACCAGTCGATGATTGTTAGTTTATCGGAATTCTGATATTCGCGAATTGAGATCATGAAACCAGTATAGCAAACGTCTAAGTACATCTATCGAGAAGTGATTTATTCAAATATGATTAAGTGGACCAGAGGGGAGTCGAACCCCTGACCTCTGCAATGCGAATGCAGCGCTCTACCAACTGAGCTACTGGCCCGTTTTTTTGGCGTGCCACCGATTATACAGCCTGCCACTCATCAGGTTATACTACTATATATGCCCCAAATTTCCCCCACTAATCAAAAAACAATTATCGAGTTAGCAAAAGTCCTGGCGAAGCTTGAAAACCCCTCAAAAATGCTCAATTTTCTATACGATGTGTCCACTCCCAAAGAACTGGAAGAACTTGCCCAACGTTTTCAGATAGCCAAGCTTTTGTGGACCACCAACTTGTCTTACGTAGAAATTGCGGGTCAAACAAACGCCAGCACCACCACCGTTACGCGAGTAGCTCGTTTCCTCAATCAAGAGCCATTTGGCGGTTACCGACAGGTATTGAACACATTTTATCCGAAGGCTGAAACTAAATTACACAAGCGAAGAAAAACCTAATCTCCAGATCAGAATTAAATTCATATATTATCGTGTTAGCATGTTGACATAGATTATGTTCTTTGATATACTGTCACCTGTGTTAAAGCAAATAAACAATAATCTAGTAGTTCATCACCACTCCCCGGCCAATGGCGGAGAGTTGTTTTCGTAGCATAAAAATCAAAAAAAAGTAATTCACTCCCCCGCCATTTGCAAATGGCGGGGGAGTTTTTGTATTCCTTAGTAATTAATCAAAAGAAAGAAAAAAATGAAAAAAGAAACAGAGCAAACAATAATTATTGTACCTGCTGGAGAATGGCAAAATATGCTCCTTTCTCTTCTAGTACTGATGGGTTACCAATTTGAACGACCAGCAGATCGAGAATACGCAATTACAGTTAAATCTAATGAATCAGATAAATCGTTGGAAGATTCTACATGTTTAGTTTTTACTAGGGCTACCGATGCTGTCGAATTACTAAATAAAAACTCAGACCGAGTTGCCGCCGCATTTACTGGCACAGATGAGCTGTATGAGCAAGGTATAGATCCCGATAAAGTGTTTTCGCAACGAGGGCTTGCACCTTGGATGACTCAAGCATTCCTAGGTGTGTTCGCTACTCCCAATGCTTTCGAAAATGAAAATTTCAAGCAAATCATGCGACCAAGCACAGATC
>CAYNWG010000026.1:0-11580 GCA_964400865.1 uncultured Pseudomonadales bacterium | reverse complement strand
GCGATTTCGCTCGACCAGTCGTACGAAATCGCCAATCGCTTAATTTGTTCATGAAACGTAGCGATTGCTTGTTTCGTCGTAATTGCTGGTGCTACTCCTGTTTTAATCGCATAGTTTTCTGCCGGTAAACCAAATGCATCCCAACCAACTGGGAAAAATACCTGCTTGCCTCGCATGCGATTGTACCGAGCCAATATATCCAGAGCAGTCATACTTTCCACATGGCCGACATGTAAACCAGAACCAGATGGATACGCAAATGCAAACAGCAGGTAGAGCTTTTCTTTTTCGGATAACTCCTTCGTTGTCGATTGAAATAAGCCTATTTTTTCCCATTCTGAAAGCCAATGCTTTTCAAATTCGGAGGGGTTGTAAGTTTGGGGAATTGATTTTTTCACAATGTTCTCGAGTATAGCATAAATCTCCATAGAGTTTCGTTTTACCTTATAGTAGTATAGATATATGCATTCCCGACAGCACACTGCCCTTTTGCTGTTTGCCATTTTTTTGGCATTTGTTTGGTTGCAAATTCCATTTCTCAAACCATTTAGCCTTCAAGCCGTTGCCGTATCAACCATATGTTACTTTGTAATTAAAAAATATAATCGAGCCAAGCTAAAACACATCTTACCGCAAGAAAATTCAGCCGAAATGGCGCTAGTCACTTTCAGCCTATTACTCCTGGTAGGTAACAGTGGTACTTTAAACTCACCACTCTTTCCCTTGACATATATTCACCTCTTCTTTTTGGTCATGAGTTCATCCAGAAGCACAGCAATCACCGTTGGTCCAGCTACCGCACTTTTTCATTTTGGCCTAGAACCGACAATTTCTCTCTCAAACATCGGACATCTGATCACCATCCCAATTATTTTACTTTTTTTCTTATTTGCTAGAGAACAGCATGAAGAAGTAATCAAAGAAAAACAGACCATAGCTCAAGAGGAGGTTCTACTTACACAGTGCTCAAAAGAAACAAGAAAACTACAAGACAAGCTGGCTAAACTAGAAAATGAAAAAAGCAATCAAAACTCTCAACTAATTGAAGGCCGAGCTCTACTAGACCAAGTTCGTCAACAAATCACTCAATGGAAACAACTATATTTTGCTTGTGAACCAAAGGCTTTGGCTGAAGCTGATGGCCTCAATCGGCAAATTGACCAAGCCATGCTTATCCAACCAACTGAAGATGAAAAAACTGAAAATGAACTTGTCTAACTCAACGCATCCTCAATTGGGCTTGTATGGTTTTTTTGGAACCTTAGTTGTATTGTTGCTAATTTGTTTATCCTATCAAGCAGTTTATGCAGAAACACTTGAGTCGAATTCCTTCATAATTCAATTTGGTAATTTCAATGTTACCTCTGGAGAAAAGTCTGGCGCCACCTACAATGTAACAGACACGGTCGGCCAAACAGGTGCTGGTCCCTATGGCGAATTTGGGACTGCAAGCTATTTTGTTGGTGGAGGTTTTCAGTATATTTATCCGCTCGATCGATTTCGCTTCACAATTTCAAAAACTGACATTAATTTGGGACAATTAACGGCACAAGCTCATAATACCGATACCAATATTCTGACCATTTCAGCCCCAACGGCTGGCGGTTACCAAATATACGCATATGAACAACATCCACTAAAGTTATTAAACGGTATACCGACTATTCCAGATACTACTTGCGATAATAATGACTGCGACCAAACCACTGCAGAAGTCTGGCAAGACACCGAGATTGGCGGATTTGGTTTCAACGTCAACGGTAACGATACCGCAGCTGACTTCATCAATACAAACTACTTCCGTCAGTTTGCCAACAATGCCCTGAACGAACCGATGCAGGTCATTATGAGTAATACTGGATACGTCGTTGATCGGACAGCGACAGTCACCTATAAAGCAGGTCTATTTGGTAGTGAGCCGGCAGGTACATATGAAACTTCTATCGTCTTTGTTGCAGTACCAGCGTATTAATAACATTTGCTAATACCCTATGATTACTCGTAATAAAATTAAAACATGGTATTTAGTAATGGTTTTGTGCGGAATTAGTTGGTTTGGACTACAACACCCCACTTTTATTTCAGCACAATCTGATTATGCCTTGTCGGTGTACCCTCCAAGTGCATATTTAAAAATCAAACCAGGAACTTCTGCTAGCCACACCATTGAATTGACCAATACCACAACAAATACAATTGTAGTTACTCCAAAAGTGTTTGACTCCAAACCCAAGGCAGACTCAGGATATCCAGAAATGCAACCCACATTTTCATTTCCTTTTCTGTCGGAACAAGTACAGCAAATGTCACCGATTGTAATAAAGCCAGGAGAAACAAATAGTTTTTCTTTACATTTTACGGTCCCCCCCGAAGCAATTACCAAAGAATATCCCCTTACCGTGCTTTTTTCATCAACTATTGAACAAGCAAATACAATTAACCAAGCCGATTCAAATTCCAAACTCTATGGAGTGATTGGAGCCAACCTAGTAGTTCTGGTGAGTAACGACGAAACTCTGCCCAACTTATTGCAAGTTGTAGACATTTCAATGCCCAGATTTCTTGATAGTTTGCGCGAGCTTTCATTTACTCCAATGCTTGTCAACCAAGGTGTTCAAACTGTTATTGCCAGTGGTAGTGCCACAATTGTCGACACCTTTGGTAAAACAGTCTTTCAAGCGCAAATCTATCCCGACATGATATTGGGCAAACAACAACGCTCCGCTCGAGCTCTATCTCCACAAATAGACAGTAAACCTCTAGCACCCGTCGTTTTTTCATATGACCCATTATTTCTGTTAGGAAAGTATACTATTACTACTAAAATAATTGACAATCAGGGAAATAGTAGCAATTCGTATACAAAAACTGTAGTCGCGCTTCCCTACTCATTTTTAATTGTGATACTGTTTATCAGCATTGGTTGGGTATTTTCTCGACTACTTGTTACTACCAAATCACCAGAATAAATTAACTCTTGCATCACTTGAGTTTCTATGATGTACTGAGTACATAGAATATATTCTGGTAAAGAATTTATGAAAATCCTCTCTGTTTCAAGCGTTCAACGCATTGGTTTAGTTGCTTGTTTAGTACTCGGGATGTTCGTCGTTGGTCATCTCCAGGGCACCAGGTCAGCCAATCTTTCTAATGTTTCCGTCACACTTTCCAGTTCCAGACCATCGTTTAGAGGTGGACTAGCTTCTGGTAATACTGTCGGTTCTTCAGAAGTGATTTTGAATACTACCAATGGTGTCTGGCCATCCTCATCTTCGGCTCAATTAATGGTAGGCGACTCACTCAAAATCGGTGAAGCTGGTAGTTTGGGCACCTACACCGTTACAGAAATCGTAGACAATAGTACCGTAAATGTAACTCCCGTCTTAGTTGCCGGCGACACTGAATTGAACGACGACGTCGTAGCCTCTACTTCAGCCACCCTCACTGTTCGACTCACTACTGCAAATGCCATTGCCAATGGTGCCTTCCGCATTTTAGTTCCTGCAGACACCACCGATGCTGCTGCCAGAGATGGTATCCCTGATGGCACCGGCTTTGATTTTGGCACCAGTACTCCCACCGTTACTTGTCCGTCTAGTGCTCCCGCTTCATACCTATTTGCTACAGGAACGGCTACTGCCTCCGCCGTTACCGTTAATGGCACCAAGTATCACTCTTTTGAATGTCGTTACTTTGGCACTGGCGCTATCGGCACTGCATTTGATGGCACCACCTACAGCGCGATTACCATCAGTTCATTAATCAACCCCGCACCAAATCAATCTGGTCATATCATTGGTTATGCCGACACCTACAACATTATTGTCCGCCAGGTAGATAGTGCATATAACGTAGCCGATGCTACAACAGTCAATGTTGGCGTAGTTGAATCAGTTAGAGTAACTGCAACTGTCTCACCTCAAATCACCTTCCGCATCTTGGGGGTTAATAGTGGCACCTCCGTGTGTGGTGTTAATACCGATGTATCAACTACTGCCAGTCTTGTACCCTTGGGCTCACTGAGTATCTCTGCCTTTACCAATGCCGCCCAGGCGCTCTCAGTTTCTACCAATGCACCAAATGGTTATGCGGTTACTACCGTAGAAAATGATCAGCTTGGTCGTAACGGCGGTGTGTGTACCGGAGACAACACTGGGGTTAACTGTATTCGCGACTCGGTTGGTGACGGCGGTGCCATGTCTCATACTGCTCCCGCCAAGTGGAGCCTGGGTACTGCTAAGGGTTTTGCGTATAGTTTACATGAAGTCAATGCAGGCGCAGGCACTCCAGCCTTCTCCTACAACACCAACTCAGGTAACTGTGATGGTACTAACTACTGCTTCAAGCAATTTGCGGATGCAGAAAATAGCCAGGCGCCTCAAAGTATCTTTACGGGCACCACTGTAGCCGACAACGACAACGTCTTCGTCTGCTACAAAGCTATCATCGCTGCTACTCAGTCAGCTGGTGAATACAGCAACTATCTCACGTATACCGCTACAGCGACGTTCTAACCTATTGTAGTTCAAGGAAACACTATGCACTGCCCCACTCCCTCACGTACTCACAGAAGCATCATTACCACGTTTTTATTCGTCTTCTCAGTTGTTGTGAGCTTTTCATTTGCTCAGATAGTTCTTGCTCAAACTGAAACTCCAGTAGAACCTGCTACCACTACATCTCAAACCACACTGACCGCTATTCCTCCCAGACTCGGTGATGATGGTTCTCTTACTGCAAGTCCTGGAGAAGTACTACAAGATACTGTTCGAGTTCGCAATACTTCCGACAAACCACTCAATATTCTTTCTTCGGTTCATGACTTCGTGCTTGATGTCGATGGCTCTACTCCTATCGCAGTGACAGATCAGAATCTTTCCAACCGGTGGAGTCTCGCTTCCTGGATTACTATTGCTCCTAATCTACAAACCATTCAACCCAATGAAACAAAGATTATCTCTGTCATTATTGCAGTTCCAGACGACGCTCTTCCTGGTGGTCACTATGCGATGATTACTCATCAGCCCAGTGCTGAGGCAGTACCCAAAGACGGTGAAACAGCCGATACCAAACTCTCTGCCACGGGTGTTTCACAACGAGTGGGAACCTTACTCTACGTCAACGTGAAAGGTGCTATCAATGAAAGTGCGTTTGTTCGAAGTTTCAACATACCTAAGTTAACTGAGTATGGCCCAGTACCCTATTCTTTTACTATCGAGAATCAATCCGATATCCATATTCAACCCGGCCTCATGCTCGAATTCAGAGATATGCTAGGCAGAAAAGTCGATCAAGTAGCGATTGAGAGTAAGAACATCTTCCCACTCACCGAACGTCGATTTGAAGGGAGCTGGGAGAAAGTTTGGGGTACTGGTAGATACACTGCCACTGTCACCATGAATTATGGTAGCCAAGGAGCGATTGCTATCGCTAAAACTTCATTCTGGCTCTTCCCCTTCACACTCGTTGTAGCAGCTGTACTTACACTACTTGTCCTACTAGCTATGTTCATCGCCGTTCGCAGACACATGATTCATCGAAAGACAGATCAATCGGCTAAGATCAAAGAGTTGGAAGAAAAACTGTCTCGATTGGAGTCGAAGTAATAATTGATTTGCCAAGATTAGAAAGTACGGTGCATGACAAATTTTCTCAGAAAAAATGGGTAGTCAGCACGCTTATTTTAATACTCTGGATCTTCTCCAGTAATTTTTACCGAGCTCAAGCTCAAATTCAAATTAGTACCGGCTCAGCTTCACTGGTATCTGCTACGGTACCAGACATTGAATCTCCCAGCATCCCGATTCTAATATCGCCAGAAGACGAAGCCATTCTGACCACAAGCACCCCTACTTTCGTTTGGTATGGAAGTACGGACAATGTTGGTATTGATCACTATGACCTCTGGTTAAATGGGGCGGTCTATATATCTGACATCTCGCCGCTCGATCAAGACACAGCCATATTTACGCTCGTAGTAAATGAAGACGCTAACACCTTCTCACTGACAATAAATGCAGCTATCTCAGATGCAGATTACACATGGAGTATAGTTGCTTCTGATGCTGTTAGTAATACAGCAACGTCAGCCACTTGGGATTTTAGTATTGATACTCTAGCTCCATATGTAAGTATTACAAAGATAGAAGATGAAACGGTTTTGATAACAACAGCAAATAGTCAGACTCTGCCATCTGAACCATTTTCTACCAAACATAAGGATCCACTTATATCTGGACTTGGTGAACCAAATACGACATTGCTGATAATTCTTGCAATCCCTGGCCAAAACACTCTGAGCACAACATACAGCATTGGTTCGGGAGGCACCTGGACGTACCAATTTCCTAGTCTTGATAAAAACACGCTTGTTACTCTGACCCTCATTATAGAGGACTCAGCAGGCCACACTAATACACTCACGCCAATTCAGTTTATCTACAAATCGTCAACTGAGACTACTGCTTCTCCTACCGTGGCAGCCCCCACCGCCACTAGTTATCCGAGACCGACCATATATTTATTGGCTCTGAGCCCAACACCCTATCCAACTTTACGACCATCCGAACAATCCCCTCTACAACCCCTTATCACAGTATTTAATAGGTCAAAATCGGATCTAGTCATTAAACGAGGTACAGACAGAGTAACCTTCATCACCGAGGAACGAAGACCATTTTGGGAATGGCTCTCACCAGTAATGTTAGTATCACCCTTTTTAGTAATGGTAATAATTCTCATTCATCTGTTCGGACGGGCACCAGACAGGACAATGGTAAAAATGATTTTTTGGTGGTTTGGTTGGAGAAATGTACACAAGCCAGATGGAGAGGTACATGATAGATCTAGTCTGAAGCCACTTTGGTTGATCCCCATCGAAATAGTTAACCCCATAAGTAAGGAGTCAATGGTTGTCTCAGTGACTGATCGCTTCGGAGAGTTCCTGCTTCCAAAAATAGAAACCGGAGAGCTGTTTTTGAAACCAAAGTGGTCGGGCCTGCAATTCCCATGTATAGCAAAACGACCACAATCGGTTCCCTGGCATCGTTTTTATCTTGGTGAGCTGGTAAGTTATAGCGAAGATTTGCCGTGGCCATTCGTTCATATTCCTGTTGAACAACTAAAAAAACAATCTCGTTGGAAAGAAATAATCTTAGACAGTACTAAATGGCATGGTCCACTGTTCACAATTCAGATAGTAATGATCGTGTTTGTATTTCTTCTTAGTCCATCGTTCCTAACTGGGTTTCCACTGTTGTTATGTTGTATGTTGTGTTTTCTTCGCTATTTTTCAAATAGGAAGAAGCATTTTGCTAATAACACAGCATAATACCTGTAATATTTCTTTCTCCGCGTTTTTCCTGCATTTTTATCGCTTCTCTTGTAGCTATTTATTGCATTAAATGTATTTATGTTATTTGTATACTTTTTTGTATCTTTTTACATCTGTCGGAGTAGACTATTTTTCTGTACCGAAACGATAATCATCCATTTGTAAATTATTTGAATTCACCACCAAATGATTACCGCAATCCTGAATGAAATAAATACCTATAATAATTAGGTTTGAAACATGGTAAGTATTAAATGTTGAATTTTTTGTAAAATAGTTTTCATGGGAACAGCGTCTGGATAAAATCGATGTACCATGGCAGAGTCGTCTAGCACGTTTCGATATACTCTTTCCAATACTGTCGAAATTTGCTGTTTTCTTTTATTGTTCAAACCTTTTTCACTATATAAAATACTTAGCAGTTCATCTAACTCTTTGCTAATACTTGAGTATATCTCAACCACCCGAGCAAGACCAGATTTATCAAACAACAATGACGGATCTTTACCGAACATCCACTCGCTTATAATGAATATACTCACCTGCTGGCCATAGAGACTTGATAGAGTAGTCTGGAGCTTAATCGGTAAGGGGCCAGAGAATATATACATACCCCTTGTGAGAGCCAATCCTCCATTTGAAAGAATTAGTCGCCTAAGATTTCTAAATTGAGGATCACTCTTTGAAGACACGCAAAAAAGGATTGCAGTCCAAATCTCAGAGTCTTTGGAGTTCTTTGTAAACGGAACCGGAAATTCGCGTTCTAGTGCGGCCTTACCTAAGCTAGTCAATGAAATTAATACTGATCCATTTGGTTGAAGTAACGACAAGATCCAACCACGCCTCTCTAACAGTCTGAGCAACGATAATCTTCCCGATACTGTCAGATCAGGAGAGATAAGATCAAGTGACTCGATGGGTAACGCCAGCCTCTCTTTGGTATTCGGATAGAGGAAAAGCAGTAATTTTCGGGTATTGTTTTTCATATTATTGTATGCAGTTGTATGACACTCTATTTTTGTATTTATTTCTTTAATATTTATACACTATTTTGACATCATTTACGAGTTATTCACATTTGTGATACCCGAATCATAGCTTTTCAGTGTAAATATAACTTTTAATCCAATTAGTTAGATATTTACTCTGGTTATTAGTGATTTTCATATGTAATAGCAGAAATATGTTCACTTATGTTACTTGTATTAACCTAATGTACAATTTCACAAATGGAGTTGTCAAGTTAGGATAATTACCAAATTACCAGACATAATTACATATAATTACCGAAGGTATAGACCATTTGATTATCATGAAATGGCGTGAAGATAAATTGTATTTCTCTTTTTATTGCCGAATTACTCAGTTATTCACATCTAGAGTATTTACTCTAGAAAGCATCTTGTTTTCCAGACTTTGACATCAAGTTGAAATTCTGCAAAGATTATCCAGATCATCAAATTGTCTAATACCGAGAAAGCCGACTGATCATAAAAATCCTTCATGCTAGCCCAAAACATGTACATCCACCATCTCGCAGCTTTGTTTGTGATTTATACACAAGTACACCATCACAATCAGAGTAGTGATCAAGAAATTCAAAGGGTTATTCGGTCCCTGCTTGAGGAATATAACCAAGCTCAATCATACAAACGTTTACCCACGTGGGAAATTGAGCCTGTTTCAACAAAACTACCGACGCTTTTACAGCAGTTTGCAAAGAGTTATCGAATCTCCCAGATTGGAGTTGCTCTCCACAAGTACTTATTGGCACTGCAAACTGCCGGCCGCTTACCAGCTACAATAAAAAATTATCGCTCTGATATCGGACAATACCTTAGTTTCGTCTCTTCTAATTCTCCAGATCAGATTGTGCAAAAAACCGAAGTCGCTCATTTCATCGAGTATGAGCAGTCACGCGGTTCCACTACCTCAACAATTCAACGAAAGTTAGCCAGTATGGGGCAGTTTTTCCAGTGGTTGCAAGAAAATGGTTGGTTGACTACGAATCAGTGGAAGTCATTTTCTGCCCAAGAATTTGCTGAATTACTCAAGGGTGCCAAATCAGTACGTGAGCTTACTACTCCAGTTATTCAAGTCGATGAGCGACTAGCAGTCTGGTCATTGCCCTTAAAAAATATTGATGTCCAACAATATCTTCCCAAGCACTTTGCTAACTCACCGATAAAAAAGATTAAAAAAGCTCCATTTTTCTCAAGGATTAAACAGGCGATGGGCGCTCAACCACTGCTTGGCTATTTTAATCTGGCGATGGGAGTGTTGTTTCTTATCGGGACTGCGTTTCTTGGATACCAACAGTTTTTCTCTGGAGCAGATTCCTCGCAAGCATTTCCAGCTAATTTAACTAGACCAAATCGCTCGCTTTCTTTTCAAGGTCGTCTTACCAGCGCTACTAGAACTCCGATTACTGCAGTCACACCAATGCGTTTTCGTTTGTATGATTCGGGTCCAGCCACTGGAAGTGGCAATCTTCTCTGGGATTCTACTTCATGCAATATTGATCCAGATCAAGACGGTATTTTTTCTACTACGCTCGGAGATGCCTGTGGGACGGAGATTACTTCTGATGTGTTTACAGAAAATAGCAATGTGTGGTTGGAAGTGCAGGTTAATAGCGAAATTCTAAATCCCCGCCAGTCAATAAAGACAGTGGCCTATGCGCTTAATTCAGAAACACTGCAGGGATATCCTGCTTCAGCCAGTGCGGTTGAAAGTACGGTTGTAGTGATGAGAAGCGATGGTAAGGTTGTCTTTGGTAATGCTAACCCGATTTTACAAGCAACTGGCGATTCGTTTACTTTGAACGCAAAAGTCATGACGCTAGAGACGACCTCCGGTAGTAATGGCAATGTAATTATTAACCCCGATGGAACCGGTCAAACCATCATAAACTCTAACGCGCTGATCGAGGGCTATCTTTCCGCACCTGGGGCTACATTGTCTGCTACATATGCTGGTGGGACTGCTCTCACACTCAAGGCAGGTCCAAGCGCCACTGGCGATATTATGCAGTGGCAGACTTCCGTGGGAACTCCACTGGGCGTGATCGATAAGAGTGGCAATATTGGTATCGGCACCACCGTTGCTAGAGCTGCACTGGAAATAGCTGGCACCGCCTCTTCTTCTGGAACACTCACCTTCAAAGGCACCACCGATCCCAAGATCGATGTCTTAAACGGCGAAAACTTTGGCTTAAGGACAAGCGTGGGTGGAGATTTCGGACTTACGGAAAAGTTCACGATTTTAAACGGCGGGAATGTTGGAATTGGATCAGTCACACCCGGAGCATCTCTCGATGTTGCAAGCGGTCAACTCCGGGGCCCCAACGGAAGTGTAATTGCAGGAAATAGCCCAGGGATAGCGTTTACATCCTACTCGGATACAGGTATTGCTGCCAACAGCGACAACATCGCAATTTGGGAATCTGGAACCATTGCGTTGAACCTGACTAATCAATTAAAAGAATTCCGCGTACCAGCTGATTACTATTACGCCTTTTCTTCGGCAACCAACAACAATTCGGCGTCTGACACAAGTTTTTATCGTCATTCTTCTGGTGTACTCAGAACTGGAGGCTCATTCTTAGTTGACGGTAATGTCGGCATTGGCACCACTACGACTACCGCTAAACTAGACATTGCCGGTACTGCTTCATCATCAGGTGTGCTGACTTTTAGAGGTACGACTGATCCCAAAATCAATATCTTGAATGGAGAAAACTTTGGTATCCAAACTTCGGTTGGCGGTGATGCAGTCCTAACTGAACGATTAACAATCCTAAACAACGGCAATATTGGGATTGGATCCGCTACACCCAGTCAAAAATTGGAGGTCGGTGGAGACGTGGAAATTGCCAATTATCTTTATTTTGCCAATGGAGCAACAAATTACTTGAGGTTTGACGGCTCAGATTTCTTATTGAGTAACGATTTTCTGCCAAGTACCAATAACACCTATACTCTGGGAACTAACGCAGCGCGCTGGTCGGCTATCTACGGCACTACCATTTACCAAGGTGCCAACCAAGTTTGTGACACTAGTGGTAACTGTTCAGGTGTTGGCAACCTCTGGCAGTACGCCAATGGTGGGATTTCTCCTTCTGGAGCATATAACAGCGTGGCGGATATCTACTTTGGTGGTACCTCCACCGCTTCTGCTAAGTTTGGCTTCATTAATGTCAACAGTGGTACACCCACAGCAACCATTGCCGCTAACTTCTCACTGCA
>CAYNWG010000025.1:0-12381 GCA_964400865.1 uncultured Pseudomonadales bacterium | reverse complement strand
AACTACCTTCGGACTTTCATGGCTTCCATTTTTTGGTCCATACAGCATGTAATCACCCAGACTTCTGATTGCGCCTCCTTGGAAATATAAAGAAGAAAAAGGTGCACCATTTCGCACCTCAAGGACTCGCATGTCCGTTCCCATTTCACTGGCTCTTTCAGCTAATTCCCGAATTGCGTCACCCAATGCAAGTCCGGCTCCTTGCATATTTCTCAGTAAAATATATAAATTCATGTCTCGACCAGCGATTATCCTCTCCTCCATTGGCTTTTGAGTAATTTCAATGTTATCTAAATCGACTGGTTGCTCATGTAATTGTAAGCCAGGAAAGTTTGGGGTTCGTCGAGAGTCCATTGTTTGTTGAGTCATTTCAATATTTTAACATATATTCAAGTTGATCAGATGCTCCACTATGCCTATGCTAATTTCCTTTACACTGTGTAAAATGGACACATCAGTATGCTACGGAAAATTAAACAGTTACTTCATAAGATTGGCCCCGGTTTTATAACCGGGGCATCTGATGACGATCCATCAGGTATCGCTACCTATTCACAAACTGGCGCCATCTTTGGTTACCACCAACTATGGACTGCTGTCTTTTCATTTCCCTTCATGACAATCATCCAAGAAATGTGTGGTAGGATTGGCATCGTCACTGGCAAAGGACTAGCTGGTGTAATTAAACACCACTATTCCAAAAAAGTCCTCTACTTTTCAGTCTTGATTCTCCTCTTGGCTAATACCATTAATATTGGAGCCGATCTTGGGGCGATGGCAGCCTCCGCTCAGTTACTCTTCAATATTCCTTTCTTCATTCTACTTATTGGCATCACCGCTCTTTGCTTACTCTTACAAATTTTTGTGCCCTATCGCACCTACGCTAATATTCTCAAGTATTTTACGTTTTCATTATTTGCCTACATCATTACCGCATTTGTAGTTAAACAAGACTGGGTTCTGATACTCAAAAGCACATTTTTGCCTGAATTCACTTTCGGCAGTACATATTTACTCAACATCGTAGCCATCCTTGGAACAACTATTTCCCCGTATTTATTTTTCTGGCAAGCTAGTGAAGAGGTTGAGGAAGAAGTAAAAAGCGGCAAATTAAAAAGCATGGGCGCGGGTATCCCCAAGTTCACCAAGCGAGACATTAAAGATTTGCGCATCGATACCACTATTGGCATGTTGTTCTCTAACTTAGTCATGTTCTTTATCATTGTGACCACTGCATCAACCTTGGGCCAACATGGTATAACTGAAATTCAATCTGCCGACCAAGCAGCCCAAGCACTCAGACCACTGGCGGGTAATTTTGCCTATCTTCTTTTTGCTGCAGGCATCATTGGCACTGGACTACTTGCTGTACCTGTTCTTGCTGGTTCGGCAGCCTATGCCTTCTCTGAAGCTTTTGGCTGGAAAGAGGGCTTATACAGAAAATTCAGTCAGGCCCATACCTTTTATGCCGTGATTATTGTTGCTACATTAGTTGGACTATTAACCAATTTTACCCACATACCCCCATTTAAAATGCTGTACTACACAGCAGTCCTGAATGGTATTTGTGCTCCACCACTTTTGGTTCTAATTATGCTCATTTCCAATAACAAGAAAATCATGCATAACTACACAAATGGCACTATTTCCAATCTGCTTGGCTGGCTCATTACTGGTATTATGTCAATTTCTGCACTAGCAATACTCGGAATATTTATTACAAATTTAATTCAAAAATAATATTGAATGCGACCCAAACAACCATGACGCTGAGAACTACATTTGTATCCCGAAGCCTAGTTTTCTTCATATTTTTTACTGTTTTTTTAATTGTATTAATTGTGTTTTTTAAACAAATTGGTGGAAATGCTCCAACGCAATCTATTCTGGATTCAGATTCAAAAGTAGTTAATCAACCCCAGCCTTCGCCAGTACCTTTTGCCGAATTAACCATTCCTTTTTTACGACAACTATCATATGGCGGTCGCCTAGGTGAACGTAAACAGTTAACTAAAACTGCAAACTACACTTCTTATCTTACCAGCTACGCTTCCGATTCACTTCTAATAAACGGTCTGCTAACTATCCCTAATGGAGAAATACCTGAAGGAGGTTGGCCAGCGGTTGTGTTTATTCATGGTTACATTCCGCCAGATTCGTATCGTACTACTGAAAAGTATGAAGATTATGTTGATTACTTAGCCCGCAACGAAATGGTGATATTTAAAATTGATTTGCGCGGACATGGTGAGTCTGAAGGCGAAGCCAACGGAGCCTACTATTCTAGTGATTACGTGGTGGATGTGTTGAATGCATATGAGGCGTTATCAGCAGCCGATTTTGTTAATCCAAACAAAATCGGCCTCTGGGGACACAGCATGGCCGGCAACGTGGTGCTGCGCACCTTAGCCGTGAAACCTACTATTCCAGCTGCCGTCATTTGGGCCGGCGCAGTTTATTCTTATACAGACTGGCAACAATATGGACTTTCGGACCATTCATTTCAGTTAACGCAACAAAGAAGATCGGACAGAGAAGCCAAACGGAAAATCTTATTCGATACACATGGGGAGTTTTCACCAGATAATCCCTTTTGGAGGCAAGTTGCAGCGACGAACTATTTTGAAGAAATACAAAGTGCAATCCAACTGCATCATGCAGTTGATGACACCGTTGTCAATATTGCCTACAGCCGAAATTTGAATTCGCTGCTAGATTCAACGTCAATCCCCCACGAACTGTACGAATATAACTCTGGTGGACACAATATTTCAGAACCAAGCTTCACTACTGCCATGCAACGAACAGCGACATTCTTCCAATCTAAGTTGTGAGAACGTGCCAATTATCCCTCGAAAGTCTATAATACCGAGTACATGAATTCCGCATTACCAGAACTCACCGGCGTTTTAGATAAGCTCAAATTCATTATTAGTTTGCAACGGCAACAGCTTGGTTTGATTTTGTTTAATTTTTTGTTAATTATTCTGTCTAGTGGCACGGGCGCTGTTATTCCCTACTTTACCAAGCTACAAATTGATCAATTAGAAAAACAATCTCCGCAGCTTCTTTCATTCTCTCACTCTCCTCTGTTTGTGCTCTTCTTACTACTCCTCATTCCAGCCATCATTGAATTGTTCAGAATGATTCTTTTTGATCGTTTTCAGAGCGAAATCGCTACCAAGATTGGCACGAAATTAAAAATGGCCACAGAGACAATAATTTGGAAAAAGTTACTCACACTTGATGCAGGTTTCTTTTTGAGTCAACGAAACAAAAAAATCATTGAGGACTGCCTCGGATCATCAAGCGTCATAGAGGGTTTTATCAGATTTTTATCGAGCAGAATTGGCGGAATTACTGGTCTGCTCACCATTATTCCCATCCTAGCATTTGTCAGCCTGCCGTTATTGTTCATCATTAGTGCAGTTGCTGTGCTTCAGTTCTTTCTCAATAAAACCGTCAATCGATATCGACAAGCCTACAGCATGCTCGAGCGACAACAAGGCGACCGCTTGTGGCGAGTAAGAGAGTTACTAGAAGACAATACTTTTGATCTGATTGCCACCGGTGGATTTGATCAAGCGCTCGCAGAATATCACAAGTCCAGAATACTCTCCGACGAATTTAGTTTTAAGTCAGAATCTTCCAATCGAAAACTCCGCGCAGTCAATTGGTTTCTGGACAACATTTTATTTATTTCCGCCAATCTTTTTGTTGGCAATCAGGTTCTCCAAGGAAATCTGAGCATCGGTACATTCACTCTCGTTGTTTCATATACTTCACTCATTTCAAATACTTTATATAGTGTGCTAGAAAGCTTTAATGACTGGTACTATATTGATATTGATCTAGAAAAACTTCAGTTTTTGTTTTCATTAGAATCCAGACTAAAAAGTAGTAAAAACCCTAAACCAATGCCCAAGCAGTCAACCTCACTGAAGCTAGAAGGAGTATCTTTTCGTTATCCCAACGCTTTTGCTGAGGAAAACCAGTACTTACATGCATTAATTAATAAAATCGAAAATCGATTAGTCAAAAAAGATTCCTACTACGAACAAGAGCTCAAACGCTGGAAAGACCTAATAGAGAGTCAGAAAGAAAAACCCTTTGTGTTAGAAGATGTTTCAATTACGTTGGAAACGGGGAAAATAGTCGCATTAGTTGGTAGAAATGGTTCTGGCAAAACTACCGCCACCCACTTGCTCCAACATCATTTTGAACCAGAAATCGGCTCTGCTTTACTCAATGATCAACCCATTTATAGCTACGCTCAACCAGATGTGTTACGGCAATTTGGCTGGATCAAACAACAACCGGTAATTCTGGAACGGTATTCAGTAGAAGAAAACTTGTTGCTTGGGAATACAAACCAAACAGCAAGTAAACAACAGTTTGACGCCGTGCTCGATAGGCTCGGTTTATTACCAGCAATCAATGCTCTGCCCAAACGGTATGAATCGGTGCTGGGAGAAGACACTCATTTTTCTGGCGGTCAAAAACAATTGATTGCCATTGCTAGAGCAATTCTGCAAAAAAGACCTTTTTTAGTTTTTGATGAAGGCAGTAGTCAGTTAGATCTAGAAAAAGAATTCGCCGTGTTGCAACTACTGAATGAAATTAAACAGGATGTTGGCATACTATTTATTACCCATCGTATGAGCGTAGCGCGTAAAGCTGATTTTATTTATGTGATGGATGCTGGTAAAGTAATCCAATCAGGCACTCACAATGATTTGCTTAAAATTGAAGGTTTGTATCAACACTTTTGGAACATGCAGACTATAACGTAGTCATTTGCAGCTTAAAATTAACTTCGTTGTTTCGTAAATAATTTTTCTCCAGATTGATAAATCATGGAACAAAATTGCCAACACTTGCGGTTTTCTTCGTCAGTAAACGGTCGTTCCCTATGATGAAATGTGCGACCATACTCTACTCCTGAAGCTGTTTGAAGGTATTCAGACATGCGATTTGCTAAAAACTCGTCAATCGCGTAATGTAGTCGCCATTTGTCTTGAGGAGGTTCTGCGCTAGTTGGATCTATTCCTGTTTTTTTCCTCAATCTCTTTTCATAAGAACTAGTCCCAGTAAGAATACTTTTAGCATATCCGTCTTTCATAATCATTGAAAAATTTGCTCGTGCGAATGCTTCTCTTTCATCCAATATTCTTCTTCCCTCTTTTCTTGATTTGGAAAGAACGCTGTTCATAAGCACATGACCACCAACCTCATGAGCAATCGTTTTATCAACCTCAGACTGAGGCAGTGAATCAATTATATCTTCATTGCAACGCATTTCTGATCTTTTCCCAAATGTTGCTGGCGTTACCCAAGCTTTCACTCCCCCGGGAATTAGTCGTTTTTGTTTATCTGACAGTGGTTCAATCCTCAAAAGATCGTCTACAATCCATGCTGGTATCCTTCTGAGACTTCTTTCAACTTTAGTTTTAGAAGGCTCCCTCAAGTTGATTTGTAAACGACGTTCTTTTGGTTGAACCCGCTCAATCTCGTCATGTTTTTGCCAAGCTCTTTCATGCGTTTGGTGCGCATCTTGCTGTCGCTGAGGTAACTTGGCTGCCTTGCAGGTTTTTTCTAAAGCCTTGCGCTCCTGCCGATTCATGCGGAAGGTTACGTCGTAGTTCCACCCATTTGAGAGCGCTGTTCGTCTACCGATATAACCTCTAGAAGGATCAATCTGGATTTCATGAGTATCTGCTGTATACGTTATTGAAGCATGACCTCCAACACCCGGTTGGTGGTTTTCCTCCACCCTTACACGTCCCAAAATTACATTCCGATCAATTAGTGTTTCTAGTAATAATGCCACAATGAGCGCTACATGAGTTGAAGATCCGATTTGGTACTGAACAAAATTTTCTAAATTAATCAAACCATCCTCGTTGAGACAATTTGCATTGAGCCACGCAGTAACTCTATCTGAGCCAGTAGATAGTTGGGTTGAAATTTGTGAACGAACTAACTCAACAACATCTTGCAAAATATATTGAGCAGCCATTGATCCTCTTTGGCTTACTCGTTGAAGTATTTGCTTATAAAGCCCATTGAGAGCGGGTGTTTGATCGCTAATCTTTGGTATATAGACTGCCTCACGAGCTTTTGGACCACCCACATACACCCCTCCAGCCAAACTTTCGGAAAGATTGCCTCTAATCGGTAACGCATCCAAGTAACCGTACGGAGAGTCATCATCCTCGTTTGAAAATCTCGGATTGCGACTGAGTCTTTGTAGCGCCAATTGTTCGCGACTTTGGCTGGGTATTTGATTAAATTCATTTGGTCGACTATAGGCATCTTGCGCATTACAGATTCGTTGATCAAATGAGCAAATTCCACCATTAATTGACTTTATCTGCACTGTTTGATTTGCTCTCAATCTAAGCTCACAACCTCCAACAGGAAGCGCTTTATTTGAAGTTAGGTCGCCCCGGACATTACCGATGCTCGTTTGCATACTATACTGAAACCGACTTGATTTAGAGTTCCAACGTATTTGCAAACTCTCTCCCGAGCTCATGTTGATTTCGGCCATTAATAGCGACTGCTGGCTCATCACTACTTTATCTGTTTTTACATCAATTTGTATCGTTGCTGAGGGAGGAAAATAAACTTTGTCCCGTTGAGAATCTGACTGCTTTTGTCGCTCTACTCCATTAAAAAGTTGATGTACTTTTTGCCTAAATCTAGAAAAAATACCTCCACGAACCTCCTGGTTAGTTTTGTTCTTTTCTTTTTGTCGATAACCCGGGATTTCTGGCATAACTGTATTGACCAGTATAAGTTGATCTTGAGCAGCTTGTCTAACTAAACATTTGCTCCATCAAAAAAATGTAGCTCACTAATCCTTCGCCATCTTTTCTTTTATTAAATGAGTTATCGCAATTATAACTCCATCGTTATTTCAACCTCTCAATAATTAGTTTGATTACTTCTGCAAATGAGTATTCGGTTTTACTAAGAAATTTCTCTGCTCCTAGTTGCGCAATCAGGTCAATATCTTCCTTGGAGCTCATCTTGGACAACACAAATACGGGAATGTGTTGAGTTTTTTTATTTGCCTTAAGTTCTTTAAGTACTGTGAACCCATCTTTTTTGGGCATTACCAAATCAAGCAGTATCAAGTCATAGCTTGTTTGAGCCACTTTTGCTGCAACATCTGCGCCATCAGTAACGTAATCAACTACAAATTGATCAGTCGGCATCATATTTTCATATACCCGCACCAAAAAGATGTCGTCTTCGACTAAGAGAATTTTTCTTACTGTTGCCATGACTCTTACTCCACAATCATCGTAAAGGGTAATTCCTTTTCTGAGATTGCATCACTTTGTAAATCTAAAGCTCTCATCCAAGTAGTTTTGATACTAAAAACCGCATAACCATTTCCTCTGATTCTTAAAACGGGTGGCCAAAAATCTTTAATATTATTTGTCGCCGTTACAATATCATCCAACACAAGGTCCACTGTTACTGGTTCCAAAATTTCCTCGGCTACACCATCGGCCTGAACCAACATTTTCTTATGTTCCCATACAGATAAACTAACATTTGGATTCTTACGTATTGCTTCAGCTTTATAACTATCGTTGTGGGTTCCAAAATAAAAAGTGAAGTCATCATCCACATGAAAGAGTAAAACTGAAGATATTGGTTTATTGTTAATTGAAACGGCCAAATTCATAACTGAAATTTTTCGAAGGAAGGTGAGCGTTTGTAATTTGGAGTAGTGTTTAACCATGAAGTCTTTTTGTCTCACTTCATCAGACTACACTATTGCTAATCTGTCAAGTTAAACAAATATTTTGATTACCACAGAGAAAGTGCTATAACTAGATTGTGTATTATGTACACAAAAGGAGCACTACATGAATAAATTTACAAAATTTGTAGCAATCACTGTGTTTGCACTCATACCGCATACTTCAATTTACTCATCTGCCTTTGCCCTAACAGATGAAGACAGTTCCCCAACGAGAGCTCAAAATACAGTTCGAACAACAGAAATTGAACAGCTTCGACAGGAAAAACAGGAAGCAAGAGTGACATTGACTGAACAACGAATCAATCAATTTGAAGAAAAACGTGAGGAAGTGAGGACGCAATTGCAAGAGCGTCGGGCAGACTTTGCCCAGCAGCATACTGAAAGGCTTGAGCGTCGATTTGCCTTGTACGCCAAACAACTACTCAATGTAGCAAGTCGGATAGAAACCAGAGCTCAAACGATGAGTCAAAACGGTAAAAACACAACAGAAGCCCTAGCAAAAGTGACAGAAGCCAGGTTATACATTACTTCGGCACAAAACAAAGGAACCGATGCCGTTAGTCAGTTTCGCACCATTGACCCAGCCACGTACGAAACTCAACGAGAAATTGCTCTATCCGCCAAAGATCTCGCTGAAGCCAGCAGAGAGGATTTTAAAACAGCTCGCGATATGCTCCATTTAGCCGTCGGTATGTTAGTACAAATTCAAAATCAGGATAAATAAATATGACTGTAAGACGTGTGATCACCACTGGCTCATTGCTTATACTCTGTAGTATTCTTGTGACTGCTTGTAGCGTCGTAAATAAAAATTCGGTAGACCAAACAACCCCAGCTACTGGATCAACAATTGAGCTACAAGAAGAAGCTCAACTGCAACAACCTCAATCTGAATCTACAGACCTCAATGATTTAAACCAAGAACTAACTAATTTCAAAGTGCTAGAAGAAGATTTTAGTGATCTCTAGATGCTACTTGCCTAGCAATCAGAATTACTGCTATCGTTATTGATATGGATGATACTTCTCCTGTTAAGTTGGTTGGCGAAACAGCAAACCCTGCTCCGCCCCTTATTTCAGCTCCATTTCCACCCCTGCCTCCGTCTCCAAACCAAGTTTCGCCAATAATTGAACCAGCAACGCCTCCTCAATATTACACTTCTCAAAACACAACTGTTACAACTGGTCCTGAGTCACATACGCTGCGCAATATTTTTTTATCCGCATTAGCATTGGGTTTCATCTTGGTACTCACTGCCGCCATCAATGTGTATTGGACATTCATCCGTCCACGCTGGTACTTAGCGACAGCTTTTTCAAATCTTGTTGCTGCCGAATCATTTCATTTCCGAGCAGATTTGCCCCTGATTAACCAATCAACACTAACTTTTGACGGCGATCGATTCTATGAAAACTCAGCACTGAGTGCCAGCAAGATTATCTACACAACTCAAGGTGACCTAAATCAGATTGTGACCACCACTGTGGATACAATTGTGAGCGAAACCGATGAGTACCTTAAACCAACTAATTCTCATATGACCCAAATGTACAATCAATTGCTTACCTTTGAACCATACTTACAAGACGACCCCGCGTTGGCCGCCATACAACCGGTAATCAATGGCTCCAGCTGGGCACATTATTCCCAGTCAAGCTCAACATCTTCTACAGAAGAATCAGAATATACGATTTCACCTTTTGAATTCTTTATTATTTTCGCACTTGGTACAAAAATTAATTCCTATGAGCCAGCAATGAAAATAAATGACCAAGAGTACGCTCACTACACTATGAGTCTAGAAAATGGCGCTATAGTTTCATTCCTTGAGGATTTGAAGGACAGAGATTTTTCTATTGATATAGCTGAACTCAATCGCCTGATTGATGCTATCAACCAATCAGCTTCAACAAATGGAGATGTGCTCACAATTGTTGTAGATAAAAAATTACACACACCACACTTGATAACGCTGACGGTGCCCGAAAGTATTATCACCATTCTTACTGAAAATAAACAAGCAGAAGAGGATGAATTGATTAGCCCTTTTATATCTGCAGCAGAGAACCCCTTACAACTTGTGCGTTGGTTTCCAAAAGGCAATATAGGACCACATATTGTAATTGAACTTTCAAACTATAATCAAGTTACGCCAATTCAAGCTCCTTCAGATGTCGTCGAGATTGAATCAGTTGAAAATGCGTCAGAATTACTCGGTTACATTATTACCTATTTAACAAATCCCACAGTCAGTGAGGCAGCAACTGGTAAAAACAATGCATATATAACCTCCATTCATGAAGCAAAGTTGTTGTTTAATCAAGGAAAATACACCGAGGGACTCGCCATGGCTACAAAATCTCTATCTCTGGCAGAAACAGATGAAGATAAAGCGTACGCTAATTATTGGATGGGTTTGCATACCTACAAGCTAGGAAAGAGCACTGAGGCGGAACCGCTGTTACTGAGGGCTGCAACATTAAAAGAAGCATATGCAGCACCGTATGTTACGCTCGGCGCTATTAGTGCAGATCGCGGTAATTTTGAGCAAATGAAGACTTACTCACTCAAATGTGTTGACTATGATCCCCAGTACGGCTGGTGCTACAACAACTTGGGGTTATCCTACGCATATCTTGGTCAAAAAACTGATGCCATCACTCAATTGGAAAAAGCTGTTTCGCTCGATCCGCTCAGTTTCGTTTTCAATGATAATTTAAAACGAGTCAAGGCAAATTAATATTTTGGTTCGCAATTTATTGTTGCAACTGTTTTTTTCGTAGTCTTAATGTAGTTGGTGTAACTTCAAGTAATTCATCAGGTCCAATGAGAGTGAGATATTGTTCGAGCGATGGTTTCCAACTTGGTGTCAACACAACGGTTGCATCAGCACTGGAAGCGCGCATATTCGTCAATTTTTTACCCTTAGCTACATTAAATTGCATGTCTTCTGAGCGTTTAGAAATACCTACGACCTGACCAATATAAACTTCTGCACCAGGATCAACAAATAAAACGCCGCGATCTTGGGCTTTTTCTAGAGCATAGGCGGTTACCATACCCTGGTGACTTGCGATCAGTGCCCCTCCACGATCAAAACTCTTTTGGAAACCCATTGGTCTAAATTCTAAAAAATTACTATGCAAAACACCTTCGCCAGAAGTGGTTGTTAATAATTCACTGCGAAAACCGATGAGATTAGCAGTGGCAATTTCATAACTAAACCGCACCCCACTTTTGGTCTGGTGCATATTATGCAAAATTGCTCTACGCTGTGCCATCGCTGTAGTGATGGTACCGGTTCTGGCTTGAGTAATATCGATCGTGACAGTTTCCCAAGGCTCCATTGTTTGTCCATCTATTTCTTTGGTCACTACTTCTGGTTTTGAAAGAGAGAATTCATACCCTTCGCGTCGCATCGTTTCGATTAATATCGATAAATGAAGTTCACCTCGACCCACGAGCACCACTGATTCTGCAGTGGCTCCTGGAAGTAAGCGTAAGCCTACGTTGGTCTCTATTTCTTTTTCCAATCTGTCGCGCAACTGTCTGGAGGTGGAAAACTGTGCATCACGTCCAGAGAATGGTGAAGTATTGACACTCATCTGCATTTTTACTGTGGGCTCACTAATCGATAATGCGGCTAATGCTTCTGGTTCCAAAACATCAGCAATAGTTTCACCAATATGTGGTTTTGGAATCCCCGCCACTGCCACTATTTCGCCCATTTGAGCTTCTTCCACCGGCTGGCGATTCAATCCTGCAAATACAAATAAGTGCTCAATTCTAGCTGATCGTTGTTTACCATCGCTGTTTATTATAACTACAGCTTGTCCTCGTTTTATCTGCCCACGAAAGACTCGACCAATCGCCAACGTACCAATATAGTCATCTGATTCGAGTGAATTGATTTGCATCTGCAACCCACCCACCGCGATACCACGTGGCTCGGGGACTACCGAAACAATAGTTTCGAATAGTGGAGTCAGTGAATCACTATCGGTGATTTTCATGGAATAATCTGGTAATTCCTCTAACTGTTTACCCACAATGCCTTCAAATCCACGAGCATATAGAGTAGGAAAATCAAGTTGTTCGGAGGTATGAGCCAAATCTAAAAATAAATCAGCAATTTCTCCTTCAACTTCCTTCACGCGCTGATCTTTTCTATCAACCTTGTTAATCACCACAATGGGTAACAAACCAAGTTGTAGAGCGAGCTGAAGCACAAAACGAGTTTGTGACAACACACCTTCGGCAGCATCGACGAGTAAAATGCAACCATCTGCCATGTTTAAAACGCGTTCTACTTCACCAGAAAAATCAGCATGACCCGGAGTATCTAAAATATTAATCTTGTAGTCATGCCAAAATACAGCAGTATTTTTGGCTAAAATTGTTACACCGCGTTCTCGCTCCAGTTCGTTACTATCCAAAATAGTAGTTTGTTGGTTTTCTTTTTGATGAATCGCAAATGTACTCGTTTGTTTAAACATGGCATCCACTAGAGTGGTTTTACCATGGTCAACGTGAGCAATAATAGCGATGTTACGTAATTTTTGTGGCATAGGCGTACCTTCAGTAGAGCAAAGGGTGT
>CAYNWG010000024.1:0-14205 GCA_964400865.1 uncultured Pseudomonadales bacterium | reverse complement strand
GCAACAAATACTTTGTATGAAAGCGCTTTTTTTTCAGAGATACGTTTCTCCGCGAACTGATTTGTGATCACCAAGCAATGGAGCAAAGTGTTCCAATAAGCCCACTGCACAGACTGAGGAAGGTCTGTAACAACTTGGGTCACTGCTTCAGCCCAATCAATATTACTCAAACTCTCTCGCGCATCTTCTAATACTACAGCTAAATCTGGTCGTTCTGCCCAAACAACAAATGAGCCTGGTGAATAAGGTGAAGTGGGACGTGCAATATGAATTTTGTATGCATCAACTTCAATGGTATGAATAATTTCCATCCCAAAATTATTTTTAGCACTCTCTGAAGAATTTGCCCTTCTCACAAGAGCTGCTTTTTCAGATGGAGAACTCTGTGCGTTCGGTCCTTGATGGGGACCTGGACTATCATATACTTTGACTCGCATATCAGTCTTTGGTTTGAGTGAATTCTATTGAGTGAAGTATATATTACTCTCAAATTATCACCACCTGAATACACTTCTCTGTGGTGTTTCGCTCAGCTTGATCTTTAAATAAAGCCGCTATCTGTATCAGCCGCAAACAATGATTGCAAAAAAATTGGTGCAAGAAGCTGTAATCATTCATCACTGGCGCTGTGAAACTCAACTTTTTTGGTGTTTTATCAACAATTAGAGTTTGACTAACTAGCGTGAGCGGAGGAAGGTAAGTCTTGTCAGCTACTAATGTTGAGGAGTATGATAATTGGTTAGATGAAAGTTCTGAAAATTGGTGCTATTTGGTGTAACGGCTGCAATGTAATGCGCCCCCGCTGGAAGGAAATCGAAGCAGAATTGCCTTGGTTGCAAACTGAGTATTTTGAATTTGATGATTCCCCCGAAGTGGTGGAGCAGTATGGATTAGATGAAGGTACATTACCCACGTTTATTTTTCTGGATAAAACAGGAATAGAAATTGATCGTACGTCTGGTGAAATTGAAAAAGTTGAATTACTAAAAATTCTCGAAACATATAAAAATAGATGATGAAAAAACTTTTTGCGCTGAGCGTACTAGTGTTGTTTGCGGTACTTTTTAATTCAAGGGCTGTTGGGTTCGTCTCGGCACAAGCAGCTGTTACCGTACATCTGTTTCATTCAGAAGGTTGTCCACATTGCAGAGATGAACGAGCGTTTTTGGAAGAAATAGCGCCAAGATATCCAGATGTTGAGTTTGCTTTGTATGAAATTTCAAAGGATGCATCTGCAGCCAAACTGTTGGGGAAAGTTGGTGAGGCGCTTAAGACTACAATTCCAGGAGTGCCTTTTACGGTGATAGGTGATCAATTCGTGGTGGGCTTTGGTAGTTCAGAAACCACTGGAGTTCAGATTGAGCGGCTTATTGAACAACAACAACAGAGTCAACGACCAGACATAGTGAAAGCTCTACAGTTCGAATCTACTACAAATAAAACGACTGCGACGACACCTACGATTGTGGAGGCTGAGAATCCGGAGGAGGCAACTCAAGAAGATGGTTCAACCGTAGATCCCACCCTTAATGTGTTAGATACATCTATTTCAGTACCGGTGGTTGGGAATATCTCAATTCGGTCGTTGTCGCTCCCCACACTAACTGTATTAATTGCTTTTTTGGATGGCTTTAATCCCTGCGCGATGTGGGTGTTAATCTTTTTGATAAGCTTGCTAATTGGTATGCATGATCGGAAACGCATGTGGATTCTTGGTTCTACTTTTATTGTTGCTTCTGGATTAGTTTATCTACTATTTATGACTGCATGGTTAAACTTTTTCTTGTTGCTTGGGTATATCCAGCTGACTAGAACGTTGATTGGTCTATTTGCGTTGGGAGTGGGCATCTACCAACTGCGCGATTTTTATGTTAACAAAGATGGTGGTTGCAAAGTAGTTCCCAGTGAAAAACGGAGACCTTGGCTAGAACGAATGAAGAAGGTAGTGGGTCAAAAACAGCTGGTTTTTGCTATGGCCGGAATGGTGGGGTTAGCGGCAGCAGTCAATGTCGTTGAATTGGCTTGCTCTGCGGGGCTGCCAGCAATTTATACTCAGGTTTTAGCGGTCTCAGGATTGGCAACATGGCAGCACTATGCCTTGCTACTACTCTATATCATTATTTTTATGATTGATGATATTCTCATTTTTATGATTGCCATGAAGACCTTGCAAATTACAGGAATTCAGCATAAGTATGCTCGCTACTCCCATTTAATCGGTGGAATCGTAATCTTTTTACTTGGAATTTTGCTAGTTTTTAAACCAGAGTGGTTGCTGTAGAGCATGCCCATTGACATCAGGTTTCAGATATAACAAGATAAGATAGATAAATAGTACCTGCTTTGTTTTAGATATGTCAATAACCCCAAAGAAAGTATTATTTTTTGCGACTATTTTTATTTCTTTAGTTTTTATTGGAAGATCTACTAGATTTAATTACAATGATGGATCCTTTCATATATCTCAATGTCAAGCGCCTCTTTTAAACGACACGGAGTGTAAATACTCGGTGTGGAACCTGGAAGGAGGCATGTTAAGAGCGGGGTGAATCCATTTGTGGTTGTAGGTATAGAGCGTGTGATGTATAGCTTCCAAGAAATGTCCTTCTGATTCAAAACGATCAAATTCAAGACCAAGATCAGTTAGCTGGAACCTCAATCATTTTAGGTTCCCGCATCGAAGTAAACGATTTGCAGGTATCCATCCACCACCAAGAGAGATGGCTGCCAAAACTCAATAAACTATTGAGTTGTTGTTGCAGTAATAGTATGCGCATTGTTGCCTCTTTTTTTTGTTTCCTATTTATTTCTATTTGTCGGAAAAATCTACCTTTTCGTTTTTCCTTGATGGCATAATCCACTCCAGCAACTAATGGAGATTCAAAGTCAGCTTTGACTAACTCAGTTTCTGTCTCGCTCGTTTGTAGAACTGCAAGTGACGCTCGTTCAGTTTGTAAGGCAAGCTCTGCAGCAATTATCTCTTGTTGCCACTGATCCCAAATTTCTTTCATCAGTAACAGCGCAGTCGCTTCATCACGTTGTTTTTCTCGGTTGATCCGCTCAACATGAAAATTGAGCAAGAACGCTACCGCCGCAACGCCATCAATTTGATAGTTGGGTGTTCCAAACAACTCAATCAGCTGTTGCAGCGATGCAAGCTGTGCTTGTGTGTCAAAATAATCTAACAAGGCTGGCTGGACCTCTCGCATCTCGATTTGTTGTGTTTCACGCAACCTTCCATCAAATAACCTGGCTGGAAGCTTGGTTTTACGAACCTCAACTCCAAATTTTTGAGCGTACTCGCCCATATGCAACTCTGCGCTTCTCAGAGTACCTGACATAGATTTCCTTTCCTCACCTGACTGTGAGAAATACTACGACAAGCAAACAAAGCAACCAACAGCTAATTATCAAAAAACAGAGAAGATAAAAAAGTGCTGTTCATGTTTCGATGCTCGTCGATGCTACAACACGCTGATGAAGATCGGACTTCCAGATTGTTTCGTTGTAACAACTGGTTACCGTTGCGGCACAGTTGCAGATTTTCACTGCATTCCACACGAGCGATTAAAAAATCTTATACGACTTTGGAAGTACGTGCAACTACTATTTTTTAGTTTGGGTTGCACAGTAGATGATTGTTGTACATGCTATAGTCTCCCTATGCCATATTTTGTCTATTTTCTCCAGTGTGCGGATCAGTCCTTGTACTGTGGCTATACCAAAGATTTGAGCAGAAGAATTAAGGAACACAATGACTCAAAAAAAGGGGCAAAGTATACTCGGGCCAAGCGACCGGTTGTCTTAGTGTATTCAGAAGAGTACGCCACGCTGAGTGAAGCGTTGCGGCGTGAGTATCAACTCAAACAATTATCGAATCAAGCAAAAAAGGCTCTCATTAGATCGAAAGAACATGTATAGCATACAAGTATCATCAGAACAAAAAAAAGCGATTGAGAGCTTGCTCAAATGGTTTGTCGATCCACACAGAAAGCCCTTCATCACCTTGGGTGGGTATGCGGGTACGGGTAAGACTACGTTAATTGCTGAATTTAAAAATGAGCTGTACAAACGAAATAAAAACTGTAAGTTTGCGTTTTGTAGTTACACGGGTCGAGCCGCTCAGAACCTCAAAAATCGGCTGAAGGTGGAACATGCATTGGGTAGTAAGGACACAATTAGCACCATTCATGGATTAATTTACGATCCGATTGAGAACAACCAAGGTGTAATTGTGGGTTGGTCGCGCAAAGAAGAACTAGAAAAAGATCTCATCATCGTGGATGAAGCTTCTATGATAGATGCACCCATTTGGCGCGACTTACTCTCGTACCAAATACCAATTCTAGCAGTTGGTGACCATGGTCAATTACCACCTATCCAAGGCGAATTCAATCTAATGGCGAAACCAGATTTGGTTTTGCATCAAATTCATCGTCAGGCCAAAGATAATCCCATTATTGCTGTGTCGGCTTTAGCCAGACAAACTGGCAAAATTCCCATTCAATCATTTGGCTCTGGCGTGGTGAAGTATTCACGTAACGATCCTGAAGCCCAGACGCTGAATGGAGAGCTGTTGGCAAAATATACTTCTGATACTCTGATTTTATGCGGCTTCAATGCTACTAGAGTGAAAATTAACCAGTTCATTCGGACTGAGTTGGGATTTGAGAATGCGTTGCCAGCAGTACGCGATCGGGTGATCTGCTTGCGGAATAATCAAACGAAAGGTGTATATAACGGAATGCTGGGAACGATCCTGACTATCAAGAAAGAAGAAAAAGAATGGTATCAAGCAGAAATTCAAATGGATGACAGCGTCGCAATCTTTGAAGGTTTACTTTATGCGCCCCAATTTGGGGCGCAATCAGCCATCAATTTTACTAAAGACCGCATCCAAGCCGCTCGTGGCGACCTATTTGACTTTGGCTATGCTTTGACTGTACACAAGGCGCAAGGTGGCCAAGCCAAACGAGTAATTCTTTTTGAAGAACGCTCTCAGCATATGACGGATGACATGTGGAAAAAATGGCTTTACACCGCGGTAACCAGAGCGGAAGAAGAACTGTATATATTTGGGTAGAAAAAAACTTGAAAATTACCAGCCTCGTT
Organism: uncultured Pseudomonadales bacterium; assembly: GCA_964400865.1. Taxonomy (GTDB): domain Bacteria; phylum Patescibacteriota; class Microgenomatia; order UBA1400; family PJMF01; genus DAOQVB01. The sequence goes on along the minus strand of CAYNWG010000024.1, from coordinate 9,093 downwards.
CCAAATCTCTAGTTGAAATCCAGTCGAATCTTCCTTCACGGCTGACTGTTTGAGCAAAGCTGTCGTCTCCAATAGTTTCAAATAGTTGTACCATTATATCTTTGTAACCGTAGTTGAAATCATTTATCTCCTTAATGTGGGGATAGATTGCTGGGTGGAGTCGCAGAAGAATCCGATATTCAAGACGTAAGTAATTACTACTTTGTCTCCACCAAGCTTCACTGCCTTCCGTTAAATCTCTCAGGGTATCAGCAACATAGAGCAGAGGGGGTACTTTTGGTCTTTCTTTACCAAAGAGCATAGATTGTACCCAAGCTTCTTTCATCATCTCAGCCCTACTTCGATAGTTTTCACCAAAAAAAAGAAGATTATCCTCTGTAGTAAACAATTCGTATAAGCCTGCCGCTTTCAACTTGTGTTCTGCTACTAACTTTGAATTGCCAGTAATTATTCCAAGAGTCCAGCCTTGATCGCGTAGAAGTTGAAGGCCTTTGCGAGTATCTTTGTACAACGCAGGACTAATATCTGTGGGCGCATTTTGTAGGTAATAGGAATCCATTTCAGTAATAATCTTCACTATTCGTTGTTTGTTTTCTGCTTGACTGCTGGATGGAAATTGAAGTTCGACCAGTTGTTTTACTACAGCGTAATCAGTACTACCTGCCAGTTTTGACCAATCAAAATCTGGATGCAAGTTACCAACTACTGTATTCCAAGCGTGAGGTAATCGATCCCAAGCAGTTTGCAGATGCGGGTGTTTTGAGTCCCAAAGCGTGCCATCCAAGTCGAAGAAAATCACTTTTTGCATAGTTTGTTGATAGAATCAAGACGGTGTAATTAATAACAACCCACTAGATTATTCGACCGGTTATTTGATTAATTCCTTTCTCTTTGGCTATATCTTGTATAGCCAATGTTTCTTCGAGCGATCGTAAGTGGCCTGTTCCTCCTGGCCAATTTGGAGGTGTCGGAAAATCTGGATGAAAGCCTAGCTTGGAGAGTACATCAATATTTTCGGGTTTGAGTGGGGTAAAAACTCGGGCAGTATGAGATTCTTGCATGGTGCCGTATACATGTAGCCACAGAGCGTCTGGATTAAAATATACTTTTACATGACCTCGATGTTTATGATGTAGAAAGCGGTCTGCTACGAGCACTCCACTATCGGGATGAATTTTATTGATCTCGGAAAGAGGAAGCGATCTACCACCCAGTGAGAGATTGGTGGAGTGACGAACATCTTCAACAACGATTTCTGGATGTAAAGTTAATCCTCTTCCAAAGTTAATTGCTTGATCCGCGTGGTAAGAAAAATTAGCTTTAAATATTTCGGGTCTTTGGCGCACGAATTCTTCAAATTGACTATTAACAACATTGGATCGATTAAAAGGAGTTGAGATGCATAGCATGATCTTTCCGGGATTTTGAAGCACCAGCTGTATTATTCTATCTAACTTGTGCTCATGGTTTTTTCTGTAGTTAGTGATGATTTTAATTTTATGTTGATCAAAACGCTCACCACCTTGTCTTCGCTCCTCCAGATTATTAGTTGCTTGTAAGATCAACTCAATTATTTTGACAGCATCGGGATGATTCAGGAGATCTCCTGATGAACCTAATCTTAGAGAATCGGGTTGGAGCATTGTAAGAAATTGATCATCTGATACTAGACGCTCTATTGAGGGAAGTGAAAACATTTTTGTTGGAAGTGCAGCGTCTACGAAACATTGATCACATTGATGCTCACACCCATTCAGAACATCCATCACTCTGAGTGATTGTTGAAAAATTGGGTTGCCCAAAAACGGACGCATGATTTCATACGCATCCACCAATCCTCTAGTGAGGAGTTCGGATCTGGGTATCAGTTTGTTTGCTGGAGTAAGTATAGGGACAGCATACCAACCCCTAATTGTTCCAGGAGGCAGTGGATATGCTTCTAGTAGTGCAGTTACCTCTGGAGGAGCAGAAGCAGAGTAGATACGAGGCTGGGCAAGTTCTCTCCCATTCGGTATTTGGGGTACTATTTCTGTTTTCATTGTGTTGATAAACAATGTACTCGACTATTCTATCCAATATAACGTCACATGTCAAAATATATAGGATATTATTTGAGATATTGATCAATAAATGCTATTCAACTAAAGTAGCAAGTACCAACAATCGCTTCCAAGTGGTTCCTGGTGGCGTGCAGGTCATGAGAATCAGATCGGCGTCTGAGTTATTTTCTAAGTAGTCAACGGCGTCCGGATTGACGGTTTTGACTTGAGTGACTTGATATTTGTGGGGCGCGCCGCGATAGTAAATGGTGATTTCATCTGAGGGCTCCATTTTGTTGAGCAAGTAAAAAATAGAATTGTAGCGGCGCGCCATCGTAATATCACCGCTCGCATGGGCAAACAAGAACATGGTTTTATTTTCGCCAGGCAATCCAGTACCTTTGGCATGAGCCACACCCCTGGCCAACTCGCGCTGATAAATATTTGAGTCATAGGGATCCACCTCGGTGACAATCGGTGCGTTGGCTTCAATTTTTGGAATCAAGATACCAAAATTAGTATCTACTGGCTCAAGCGCTTTTTGAGTAGTCACTTCATTAAAGAAGAGTTGTTGGACCGATGCTGGCGCAGATTGTTTGATGGTATACCGAGTTTCCGCCACCAGCAGTGGTCCGTATTCATAGCCTAGGCTGCCAGCGCCAAACAACAATAATAAAATTCCAAAGAGAGTACTCAGCGGTAATATTCGAAACAACCGACCTTTGTTTTTACCTTGCTTTGGTGCAGTCGCAATGTTATTTTTCATTCCGCTTGCCAAAGAAGATAACGTAGAGGCCGGCTAGCACGATCAGACCGACGCCGATTGGTAGGCCAAATCTGGTCAGGAATGACATGAATGTCTCGGTGGCCGAACCTAATACAGTGCCTTCAGTTGGCTCTGTTTCTATCGGCTCAGCGGTAGTCTCTGGCTCACCAGTTTCTTCTTCGCCTTCGCCAGCTGTTTCTTCAGCTGTTTCATCTGTGGTAGATCCTCCTGAAATGAAGGCTGAGCCTGCAGGAATGGCGCCCAGCTGAACAGTTTGGGTGGTGCCGCTCGCAGATTCGATGATCACTGTTTTGATTTCTTGATCACCCACTAAGTCAGAGGCATTGCCGTTGACATCGAAGGCACGGATGACGTAGTAATACGTATCATCACAATTGGGTTTGGATGTGGTCAGGGTATACTCCTCATTTGGTCCAATTGGGATGGTGATGACCCTGGAGTCTGGTTTGGCGGTAAAGTGATCATTATCCGTACTGCGATAGACTTCAACGCTAGTGGTTTGACCATCATTAGCTGTTTTGAAGCCAATTTTGTCTTCACAGTAATTACCTGCGTTTTTACTGTAGTTAATTGGTTTGTCTGGTCGATTGGTATCCAGACCAACGCGCGCCTCATCGCTAATCTTATCTGGTCCATCGCCACTGACTACCACTCGGAAGTCGTAGTTTTGGGTGTTTTCCAAATCTTTGACTTCACAATAGCCAGAATTACCACCAGCTTTGACGGTGTAGTTGGTAGTAATATTACTCCAAGCGCCATCATTCTTCTGTTGCTGACATTGGGCGGTGACACTTATGTTGTCAGTATTCAGCACCACGAAGTCAACTTTCATGGTTGTCTGGTTTGTGATTGCATCAAGGGAAAACTCTGCACTATTGTTGTATGGTTCTTCCACGCGAACAGACGTGATGGCTTGCGCAGGTTGGGCAAACCAGAGTGAGAAGCCGACTACAAAGAGTCCAAGCAAAGCTTTCAGACCAGAGTTGCATGAGCGTTTGCCCAAGATCAGGAAGCCAGCGCCAGCTAGGATACTCAGCAACGCTAAGACTGTTAACCAAGCTCGAGCACCTGTTGCGGGCAACTCCGTACTGGCGCCCAACACCGCGCCCTGTTTCTCTTCGGTTCTGCCCACTTGGTATTCACTAAACGGTGTTTGATCGAGTACCACTGCCACCTGAGTGCCGGCAAAGTTGTCTTCGCCAAAGTGACCCAAGGCGCCATCAAAAGTGACTTCGCCACTTTCACCATCAAAATCTGGGTCAGATAAAGCTAACAAATCATCAGTTTCACCTTCTGTAGCTCTTGATTGCTCACTGGTACCAGTTGCCCAGACCATATCTGGGTAGACACCGGGATCTGCCAAAGTACCAACTTTGGCTTTGTAGGTGAGGGTGATGATTTCATCTTTTGCTAAGTCACCCAAAGTCCATTTGCCAGGAGATTGATAGTTGGGATCGTCAGTGGTGCCATCAGCTCGTAAGTCTGTACCGTTAGAGGATTCAGCCGTATAGCTGTCTGGAACATAGGCGAGCTGTGCTGGTGGCACATCCAAAACGGTTGCGTCGTAGACTGGTCCACCAACTGCCATCACTCGGATGGTGTAGGTAACTTCATCACCAATGGTGACGTCAGTTGGCCAGGCATCATTGGTTTTCAGAATATACAACCGGCTGTCAATAAAGTTGCCAAAATTGGCCACTTCAGTCTCGCCAGAACGATCAATGACTATCTCGCGGCAAACAGTATCGATTGGTTCAGCTGGCTCAGTTATCTGCCAACCCCATTCCGTTCGGTCTTCCTCGCAGAGGGTATAGGTACCAGCCTTCAGGTTGGTAAAGCTAAAAGCACCATTCTCGTCTGTAACTACTTGCTGATCAGCATCGGGTCCAGTCAGGCTGATGCCCCAATATTGCATGACCGATTCACCATCGTCAAACCTTCCGTTTTGTTCACCATCAAAGTCGTCAAAGTATTTAATACCTTCGATCGTACTTGGCTGATAGTTACCCACATAGCAGGTAATCTCGTCACCAGGATTGACCACCACACGATGCCAGGTTGGGTCTGGTAGTACCTCAGCACGGGCTTGGGAGATTCCCAATATACTATTAATTAAGTTAGTCGAATCAGATGCATCACATGCGTCACCAACACCATCGTTATCATTATCTTGTTGACCTGAGTTAGCAACACTTGGACAATTATCCATTTGATCACAAACGCCATCATCATCAGCATCACTGCAGGCAACCGGATCGGTTGGATTCGTTTCATCCACCTCGCAGTACATACCTGATTGTATCCAGCCATTTTGTTCAGTTTCAGTTAAATAATAGGTGTTAGGATCAAGAGTGAATACCGTCCCATCGCCACTATCTGTGGTTTGCATCTTTGAAAATCCACCTGCGGTAGTCAGATTCATATCCCATCCATCGAGTAGTTCCTCGTTAAGTTGGGGATTATCACTCAAGTCACGAACTCCATTGGTATTTCTGTCATGGAACTTGTTAACGGTTACAAAGCCTTGGTGAACATTCCCAAACTGTCGACCGGTTCGTTCTTGTCCCGATTGGTTGATAATCGATCGCCAACAAACAGCACCTTCATCGGCTTTGTTGGGGGACAGATTTTCAACCTGGTTTGCATTGATATCTTTCGGACCAGTTTGTTTCCAATCAGGTTGCATCACTTCACAGGTGAAATACGTGCCTTTATTTAAATTTTCAAATCGATACAGACCTGAACTGTTGATTGTTATTTCATTATCCAAAAGTTGCCAGTCTGATGAGTATAAATTAATTGTCCAACCTCCGAGCCACGGTTCTCCAGATTGACGTGTGCCATCTAAGTTACTATCTTGATATTTACGACCTTGTATAGCACCTAACTTTTGATTTGATATCTGACAAACTCTCTCTCCGTCTGAAGGCACCAAGAGGTTGCTGCAGTTATTACTCGTTAGCTCCCATCCATTTGGTACATCTTCACTCACTGAGTATGTTTGTGGTTCTACGGTATAGGTGTAATCAGTCGTATCGGTCACACTACCAGTAGCCGATCCAAAGACCTGACTACCACCTGCGGCGGTAACGTTAAATACAGTAGGATCGCCGGCCGGGTCAGTGGTTTTTTGCACTCTGATTTGACCCGTCACTAATCGGTTTTCGAAAGTGACTGAGGAATCACGCCCGCTCACAGTGATTGGTGCGGGGAAAGCATCTACATTTTGACCGTTAACTATCGTGGAAACATGACTCCAGTTATCCTGAGGTAACTCAAATGCTACGTAATCGCCATAGGGCACATCTTCCAGGGTGACACAGCCGTCATCTTCTGTGACGCCAGTTGTTACTACTTGATGAACTTGAGCGCGGAAATTGCCGTTATTCAGATTATCGCTGTATTGATTATCCCAAATATTTAAACTAAGATCGCCCCCAGCAAAACCTGAAACCAGAGTGGTGTATTGGTGAGTTGGGTTGTAACCACCCCAGGTAATGTTTTGACCACCAACTTTGAGTTCTAGACCACCCACCGTGGTGAGCTGATCTCCGCTTACCCAGCCGTCAGCTCCCATAGGGATGGAAAGGGGTCTATATGAAAAACCAGCATCTGCGATCATGGCAGAACTACCATATCGATACGTGCCAGAAGCAAACACCACATGATCTCCTGCAGGTAGCGAGGCATCTACGCCAGCGCCACTGTCCACTGGAACCTCAGTGTTAAATAAGGCTGGTTGTTGTGCTAATCCTACAGTCCAACCGGGTTGTGCTTTGTCCTGGTTATCAACCTTGCAAATTTCTACGTCCTTGGTTGTTGGCGCATTAAATGCTACACAGTAATACGTATCCCCAGGCTTTGCATTACTAATGCTCTCATAGTTATCATATTTATAATGATCATTATTGCAGTAAAACTCTGCGCTCACATTACTACCTGGGCTAGAATCTGGGGGGTAGGTAAATGGAATATAGCCTTCTTGTAATACCTCCCTAAACCAGAGGGTTTTGTTGTCTGGATTTGGGATGATGGCAGCCGCTGGACTTGCTTCAAATGTTTTAACATTAAATTCAGTCCAAGGAGCTCCGGCATATCCAACATACTCACCACTTTGTTTGGGTGCAGAGCCATCGTAGCCCCACTCGAAATCCCAGTCGGAGGCAAGTTGACATCTACCATTACTCTGGTCTACGTAGTCTTGAGCCGTTGTAGTGGTCACTTGTCCACCTGCATCATCGCCCCAGTTGGGCAGATCTGTTTCAGATTGACAAATCACTTTATGTGCATAGACCGATACTAATTGTGATCCGTCACAACTCACATTCACATCATCAAGGAACATGCCAAACGAATCAGTCATGCCGATTTCGATGAAGCTAATTGTTGTGAGATCTGTTGTGGCCACAAAGCTGTAGCTTTGTGTTTGCCAGTTGGTGTTGCTACCACCAGCAAGATTGCCACTATTGAATACCTCAGTATCACCAACCACTACTTGTAAATGATTGTTGTTGTGGTTTGGTCTGGGGGAGTGCTTCCAATTAAGGGTGTATTGATAGCCCGGAACAGTTGGAATGTTTTGCGACAGCGCTATGGAAGCTGGTTCACCATTAAACCCATTAACTGGACCAGTCCAGTCAGTATCTAGCTCAACATATTGAGAGCCACTAGCTGGCAACCAACCACTTACACCTCGATGTAATTCAACCTGTGGTTCAGGTCGGTCATTTCCGTTATATGAAGCAAAGCCACCATACCAAGCTGCTGTCCATCCAGCCATTTGTGCGTTATCAAACGCATCCCAGCCAGCACCTTGCGTTACAGTTGGTGTTTCAAAACCACCATTCGCCACCATTTCTTGTCTGCACTCATTTACCCAGGTACATTGACTTGAGCAACTAGACTGACCGTTTAATTGTCCATAATCGCACTGTTCTTGACCCATGACCTGCCCATCACCGCATCTTCCGATGAAGGTATTGGTATACATACACGAGACATCCTCTCCTTCAGCCAAAACAAAACTGATTTGGTTGGAGGATGCAGTCATATTATTTGAACACACTATCGAAGTTGCATACTCTGGAGAGGTAGATTCAGAAATGGTGTAAGAACCAGAAACAAGATCTGAAAAGGTATGTGAACCGCCATCTGGCATGTCCATATAGCCTAGTGCCATGTTGCCTGGTGGTGAAATAGTAAAGTCCCAGACGCTGGCATCATTAGGTACAACATCCTTCATGATCTTGATGGATCCGGGTCGTGGCGGTGTTTGTGTTTGGATTACACAAGAACTCAAATCATTCACTTGAGGTTGGTTTCCCACACTGACTTGTTGCAATCCAGAACCGTCTCTATTGATTGAGTGCAATGATGATTGGGATCCGTTCGATACCGATCTTGAGATAAATAACTTACCCGTGCTTTTTTGAAACGCCAAGCCGGTAGCAGGTGATAGTCCTGTTGAAGAAATTAATGCTGTGGCAAGCGTACTGACATTCAAACTGTATAGATTGCCTGTTGTATCGATTAAATACAACACATCTGTTTCATCAAAAGCAATATCACCACCAGTACCAATTCCAGTGACCATGCCCAAATCACTCGCAAAAGCTGTTGTGGTATTAATGGAATACAGTCGATGAGAATCAGTCAATCCATAGAGTATTCTTGATGTTGAGAAAGCCATTTTTGTGATGGGGCTTGCTCCAATACCGGTCGAACCCACAACTACATGCGTGCTCATGGAATGATCAAAATACGCCAATCTATCTCCGTATCTTTCCATATAGTACGTTCGAGAATTCTGAGGATCATCAGCGCTTGCTGAAGAAGCAAAGCTGAGTGGATAGGCAAATTGATTCATGCTAGTTGAACCGTCAAACCAATGCATTTGCGCTACATTATTTACAGAAAAAACAGACGTTCCACATTGATATTCTCCGTCAAAAACAATTTGATTGTTTAGTAATCTGAAAGAACGACCAAATGAAGAACCTACGGTAAGTTTGCCACGAGTAAAGGTGTGGGGAAGACATTGCCCATTTGCAGTACAAGTCCCCGCATATTCACTGGATCCATAAATGCCTGGACTTGTTTCGCTTAAGACGCCGTTTATCGCTTGGACGACTGGGGGAGGAGGCACTTGGTTTTCATCTTCATAAATAATAGTAAATGGAAGAGCTTCATTGGTTGTAACAGCTAACTCAAACTCATGACTACCTGCGTCAAACGTCAAATCCACTGCATCGGCACTCACACTCGCTT
>CAYNWG010000023.1:0-14272 GCA_964400865.1 uncultured Pseudomonadales bacterium | reverse complement strand
TTATTAAACAAAGTTTTATTTCTGAATCTGATGAGCAACCGCATGAATTTAAAGCGAAAATGATTAATTCACTAAAGTTAGATTGTTACGTGGAAGACAATTGGAATATTGCTCAATATTTGGCAAAAAACACCAAAGCGCGAATCTTTTGGATAAGTAATGTGGCTGATTTTCACTTTGCTTATGACGATAAATATTTGAGTTTTGAAGCTGTAGCAGATGAAATAAGAAAGATGCTATGAAAGTATTAATCACCGGTGGAGCAGGTTTTCTTGGATTACATCTGGCTCGTTATTATCACGCAAAAGGTCATGAAGTTACGTTGCTTGATATTGCTCCATTTCCCAAAGAAGAATATGACTCAAAAATGGAATTGATTTCTGGCGATGTTAGGGATTCTAAGATTGCGGTAGCAGCGACAAAAGGTATGGATGTGATAATTCATGCTGCGGCGGCGCTTCCGCTATGGACCGCTGAAGAAATAGTGAGTACAAACGCTGAGGGAACCCGTCAAATGATCGCCGCCGCAAGCAAAGCTAAGGCTAAGCGCTTTATCTATATCTCATCCACCGCAGTATACGGTGTACCTAAAAAGCACCCAATTGTAGAAACCGATCCCAGAATTGGAGTTGGTCCGTATGGAATAAGTAAGATTCAAGCAGAAGACCATTGTTTTGCAGCAATCAAAATAGGCCAACCAGTAACAGTCATTCGCCCAAAGACATTTGTTGGTACTGAACGCTTGGGAGTCTTCGAAATTCTTTTTGATTGGATACACGATGGCAAACGAATACCAGTTATTGGAAATGGTGAGAATCGCTATCAATTACTTGATGTTGATGATTTGGTCGAAGCGGTATACCGTTTTTCTAGTGTAACGAAGAGCAATAGTACATTCGATGATGTGTTTAATATTGGAGCGAAGAAGTTTCAGACGGTAGGTAAGGATTTGGATCAATTATTTAAGAAGGCGGGTTCTGGATCTTCGCTCTTTCCCACTCCAGCTGCACCAATTAAAATGATTTTACGACTTTTAGAATTATTACGCCTCTCTCCGCTCTATCAGTGGGTCTATGACACCGCGGATAAGGATTCATTTGTGTCTATTGAAAAACTGGAAAAAATCTTGCAATGGTCGCCAAGGTACTCAAATGCAGAGGCGCTTATCAAATCATACCAGTGGTATCAAAAACATTATGATGAGGTGAAAAGTAGAAAAAGCGGCGTGACACACACTGTTGGATGGAAGCAAGGTGCCTTGGGAATTGTAAAAAAGTTTTTTTAAACAGCTTATTGATATAGCAACAACGTGGTTGCTTGACAGCTCGAAAGGTCGGCTGGCAGTTTGGAAATACGATTTCTTCCAACTAAAATTAAAGTCGAACGGGAATCGTCACAAACTGTCGCTAATAAATCTTGGCTAGTGCTTGTACGAAATAAATACCCTTCGCTGAGCTGATTTTTGTTTTTCACATCGGCTAAAGGTTCGAGGGTAAGGGCGTCTTTGAAATAGATTTGATTGCTTAAATAAAAAGCCACTTCCCAAAAATGAAGTGTTGTCGTTTCTGTATTTATGAGATACACAGTTTTTGAAAGATATTCAGCTTCATTTTCTTGTAATACCTTAATATTGTGATTGATGGTTGGTGGCGTAAAAAAATAAGCCCTGATATTACTCACTACAATTGCTGATACAAGTATTGAAAGAAATGAATAACTAACTATTTTTTTCACCAATGGCTCACCACGTGAGAATTGTTTAGTTTTACGAATTATTTCTTCAGTTAGCTTAGATGCACCTACGGCAACGATAACATACAGTGGTGATAGATGTAGAAATAGTCTGCCAATATGTACATTGTTGGTAAGTAGGATGGGTAAACTAGTAAGTAAAAACCAATAAATCAGTAATTGGTATTTTCCATTTTTCTTTTTGCACTCACGTACAATCACAATGAAACCTAAGATAAAAAATGGAACGAGAGCTCTGTGTATCATTTGACCATAGTGATTGCCGTAATCAATAATTACCGGTTTAGAGTCAATTGAAAATAGTAGTTTTAAATAATGTATCCCGTTAACTGAAAGTTGTTTGGCTGGATTTTCTATGTGATATGTGGAGGAAGCTTGCTGCGTAATACTTGCAAACATTTGCTCCCCTCTCGCATGAAAGTAATTTAGAAATAGTGATTTAGAAAAGTACGAAATTAAAATAAGTATACTAATTAATCCACCAGTTAATAGTAACTTAAATTTATCGCTATGTTTGATAACAACATCATTTTTATTTACAAGTTGGGTCACATGGAGAAATAAATATCGAGCAATAGAGAATAATAAAATCGGTGTAAAAAATCTAATTGGTGCATAAAAAAAATAATTACTTATAGTAATTGCTATCGTGCAAAGAAATAAGTTAAGAGATTTTGGTTTGAGTAGAAAATAATAGATAATAGCAACTGTAACTGATTCTGCCAAAAGTGTAGGTGCTACATTAGTGGCTGTTCTACCGTAGAGCAGAAAACCTTGCGAAGTGCCGAGTAAAATAGTGGCGAGTACACCGATTTTTTTACCAAACACCTTTGAAATAAAAAGCAAAAATACAAGTACACCGATTAATGTAAGGGTAGCCGGCCAAATTCTGAGTGCCTCTAATGTATGGTCAAAATTCGTTGCGATCAGGTACATAGGTAACCCAACTATGGGCGAAATACCGCTTTCTGTCATGAGTCCATCGGCTTTCTGAAAATAAGAAGTCATTGAAATTGTTGGTTCATTAAATTTTTGTTGGAAAATATTCCACACTGGATAATTCTCCCAGTTATAGAGTGTCGGTGGGTAATAGTTTAGATTATAAAATAACAAACACCCAACAAAGATCCCTATGAATAAAGAAAGTAGCAGTAAAGAATAATTGCGAGTTTCCATCGCGAGCTACCTTTTTTGAAAGATAATAACTTTTGGGTGGTCGTAGACGGTAAATGATTCATCGGCGTTATCATCAATTATTTCGATACCAAAAATTGAGGGTCTACTTGTGAATTCAGCTACTTTGAAAAAGTTGAGATTTTCTGCAAATAAATCGTTATAGTATTGAGTTGTTAATGGATAACATTTCTCATGATTGGAACAATCAGCTAATTTTGGAAGTGAGCCATATAGTCGATTGGAAGTCATTACGATGTAATCGGCTTGCTCCAGTCGATCCGCAATTAGTTTCCATTTATCTGTATCATCCGGTAATTCGTAGAGAGGTAAGTCAATGTACTCAAATAATTCACCGGAAAATAACGGCAAACGATCGTCCCAGTGTTCTTCTGCCAACCGAGATCCTGGAGGAATATTTTGTAACATCCAAAGCGACGCAGATTCGCGGCTATGTGGTTTTAAATAAATCGAGATAAATGCATTTGTCCATAAACTTGCAACTACTATGATAGAACCAACTAGCAACCACCGAAATAATTTGGGAAATTTGTTATAACTAAAAATGAAACCAAGAGCGATGCCAATAAAAACAGCAATTGAAGGGTATAGCGGTAACATGTAGCGCATAAATTTTACTGCGGAACGTCCGATCACAATAAAATAAATCAGATTGGCAACCAAGTAAATTGTAAGGGGTTGAAAGATAACCTGCAGTAATCCCCTTTTTTTCCAATATCGACTGAGTTGTATCATCGACAGCCCAAGCCCTCCTAGTGCAATGATTGACAGAATAGGTCCTGCGCCCCAAATCGCTATTTGTTTCAGATAATACAGGTAAGGAGTGGTATCGACATATTGGAGGGTATACGGAAAAATATAAGCATTGCTGTTCATTACCATCTGAGCGCTAATTTCATTAATAAATTGTTTGTAATTAATAAGGGTAAAGGGCATGCTTATGAAGACTGTAATTGAGACAATCAAGAAAAAAAGTAGTACATTAATGAAAGATTTGGCTAAATTTGAAAACAACAATTGGAAATGATTTGTTTTATGATCAATAACTGATCTGAGCGAATTGAAAAGTTGTGCCAACTTAAATTTGATTGATAACAGTAGTCGATTGTGGAGAATTGGACTGACAAATGGCATTGATATTAAGACAAAAACAATTGGTGCGAGTAAAATTATCGGTGTAATTTTACTCGCTAACAACAAGCCGTAGGCAACTGACAAAATCAACAGTCTTTTCCAATTGGGTTTCTCAACATATTGGATAAGCAATAACAGTGTTGCGCTGAAGAGTAGGTTAACAAAGTTATCTACAATGAAAAAATTGCTGTTTTGAATCGGAAAAAATAATAATGTATACCCTAGCATAGAAAAGAGCGCACTTAGAGTATTTTTTGTGATTTTCTTTGTGATGAGAAAAACAAATATCGCAGTTGCAATGTCGAGTATACTGACCAGATTCCTACCCAATACGAGTAGCCCATCATAATTATCGTATTGGGTGTGGAATGAAATGTCGCTCAATTGTGCCGCTGCCTTTAAAACATACAATGGGAAACTACCATAAGCAAAAAAATCAGGATTCAAATTGTCAAAAAAATGTAATTTTCCAACCACCATTACCAGCCATCGTTCGTCTGGGTGTAGATGTCGCAGGTTATCGTAATTATTGCCAACAAATCTTGATGCAACAAGCACTAGTATGATGCCGATGAAGCAGAGTCTGTATATTATTTGTTTCATACTATGAGAAAATACCATAATTAAATTATCATAAAGATGATGACAAAGCTTTACCAATTGTTTCTGATTCTCGCTATATTCATTCTAGCTTTTGTAAGAGTGATTTTCATTGACAAGATTCCTCCAGCAACTTTTATTGATGAATTTAATCTTGCTGTACCAGCGGCTCAAATTTTACTTGGAAACATCTCGATTCCATGGAATGGCTTTGGTTGGTATGCCACCCCAGGTTTGTTTTTTTACTATCTTGCATTCTTGTTTCGTCTGTTTGGCATTTCAACTACAGTGATTAAACTTGCATGGCTCCTTCCAGCAACTTTTTCACTACCACTTGTATATGTATTAGGCAAAAAATTGTTCTCTTCTAAGTTTGTTGGATTAGTAGGCTTGTTAATTTATGGTTTAAATGTAACCTCGGTCCACATTGCGCGTTGGGGACACGGTTCAGTGATGACAGCTATGTTTCAATTACTTTCACTACTTTTCCTTTGGATGAGCGCAGAGTCGAAGAACTGGAAAAGTAATCTTTATATCATAAGTGCCGCCTGTGTAATGAGTTTGAGTTTATATTTTTATGTTGGAGCAAGGTCATATGTTTTGCTTTTTCCACTATATATCTTTTGGTACTGGATATATAGCAAACAGATACTACTAAAAAAAATCATCGGTGTCTTACTTTTTGTTGCAGTCATATTTATTGTGGCTTTTCCAATAGTACTAGAAATGCAAAAAGACCCCTTTAATTTCATCTGGAGAATCAAGGAGGTGAGTATTCTTCAGCCGCATCATTCATTTGGATCTAATTTTAGTGCATTGACTAAAAATAGCATTGTGTATTTGAGAGTCTTCTACGATGCAATTGATGAAAATCTTCGTCATAATCCACTTCAGTCAACGTTGTTTCCATATCATTTGGGTTTATTGATTCCATTGTCAGTTGTAGTTTTATGTATAAAAAGAACGACACAGAAACAAGGCTTCTTTTTATTGTTGGGATTAGTTGTGACTTTGGCTGGTGGAGTCCTGAGTATAGAAGCCCCTTCGTACTTTCGGATATTTGGATCAATACCAATTATGACAATCTGCATTGCAGCAATTTTTCATAGAGTTCTATTTTCTTCAGTTTTAATCAGTAAATATAAAATTAATCTGATCTATTTAAAACTTGGCGTATTACTATTGTTCAGTAGCTCAGCTGCTCTGTTGCTTGTAAAATATTTTTTATTCATGTTGCAGCCATCCCCCTTGCTACTCCAAGCATTCAGTTATCCTGAACAGATAGTTGCACAAACTGCAAATAAGTACAGAGAGTTGGGCAATCAAGTTTATTTATCAACAGATTATCTTTATTCATCAACTATATTTTTTGCATTACCAAAGCAAGCAAACTTAGAATTTCGAATGTTTGATATAGATTCGTTATTAGTAATTGACGAACCAGCAGCTCTCATTTTGGAAAATTCCGCGGTAGGATTGCAACCATACTTAGCGGAATACTTTACTGTAGTAAATGTTTTTGAATTAGAAACTGGTCAAGAAAAAAAACCGATCGTGTATGAACTGTTACCAAAACGTCCACCACCCGAATTTGTCGGATTGTCAGTTACGTGCGACAATGGACAAAGACAGTTATTACAAAAGCAGTCATTGGGAATTTATCATAGTCTACAAACATTTCCAGAAAATATAACAAATTGTAGTTGGAAAGGAAAAATTACTATTACAGATTCTGGCAAATATAGTTTAAAAGGTGAGGCTGATGATAGTGTGAGTTTGCAGCTAGCAAGTTCATCTGGTGATATTGTATTTAATCAACAAGCCGAACAGAATTGGGTTCAAACTGTTATTCTAAAATCAGGAATCTACGAATTGCTAGTTAATTATCAGAATCTGGGTGGGGCTAGAAATGTTCGGATAGAGTGGTTGAAACCAGGTTCAACAGAATACGAGGTGATTGATCCGTTGTTGTTTGTAAAAAATCAAACGAATGAATAAAATTACCATTCTCCACCTAGTAATTATTTTGTTATTGGGAGTACTGACACGTTTTGCTTTTCTAGATTCGGTGCCTGGAAATTTACATCCTGATTCTGTCGATACGATCCGAATATATCTAGAACACCGTTATTCTGGAAATTTTTCGCTTCTATCTACTAATTGGAATGGATCTCATATAATTAACCAGTTGATGATTGCCATCCCGTGGGAAGTTATGGGAATGCCATATTGGGCAGTACAAATGGGACCAGCAGTTATTAGTCTTGCCTGTTTATTAGCATTTTATTTACTTATTAAAACCTGGTTGGATAATGAGTTAATTGCATTGTTGTCCACTTTGTTATTAATGGTAGATCCTTGGTTTCTAAACTTTTCTCGAAGTGGTTGGGAAAATATTGCCAACTCTTTTGGGGTGATAATTCTACTGTATTCTCTTACCCCACACTCAAAAAAACATGGGCTTCAAAAAATACTACTTGTCCTCGTAACGATGCTGTCGCCTTACCTGTATCATCCAGGAAAAATCATTGCGTTCACTTCTTTAGTTGCTCTCACTGTAATCAGTTTAAAAGAAAAAATTAGAATTTCAAAAAAAATTATACATTTATTAGTAATCCTTATTCTAATCGGTTTCTCAGTTATGCCAATGTTTTTTATTGATTTAGGCAACCAATTTGGCAGAATTAATACTGTTTCTATTTTTAGCAAAGTCGATTTTAAGGAGCAACTACTATTCAATCTAAAAAATAATTGGTTGGGATTTTTAACTTTTCAGCCCGAGCAGTGGTCGATTGGGATTAATAGTCGTTATGTTCCTCTCGATAGTTGGATTGTGCATCCCGCACTCGTGTTCCTATTTATGGTTGGGATCATATATTCTTTGTGGAAACGATGGTGGTTGGTAGGGGTGGGAATTTTACTAGTAGTACCAATAAATGTATTCAGTAAAAATACGCCCGATGCAGCGAGAACTATACATGCATTACCATATATATATCTAATGGGCACATTCGGTGCTCATTCTCTGTATTTAGTAATAAATAAGTTTTGTACCTTTAAATTCTGTATTAATCCAGTTATCAAGACAGTATTTTTGGGCACAATCGTGACTGGAGTTTTTGGATTGATGTCAATTCAATTACTGCATTATTGGATTTGGATTACAGATCCAAGAACTCTGGCTGTGAGAGAACCAGCTGTATATTCGTATGAGTATGATCGCTGGCTAAACGATACATTTACTCAATTACATAACGCGGGCCGGACTTTATCAGTCTATGAATGGCGAGATGCGCAATCAACTACTCTTTCAAATTAGCATACGTGCCACTAATCCAGCCACTGGCGGAAGCGAGTTTAATTTTAAACCAGCCATCTTTTTTCTCGTTTAAAAACGGATAAGTGGCGCCAACTTGAGCTAATCCTACCTCTGTACCAGAAACATTGGGCAGATCTCGAACTCTGAGTACCTCAGCTCCATCAACAAACAAATTGGTTTTTAGAATTGTAACTGTTCCCGATGGTGAGGCAGAGGCGCTTGAACTGGCACTGCTTATAGGGGTAGTTGTTGGAGTGGGCATGAGTAAGATTGAGGATTGTTTAGCTAATTTGAGGGAGATTAACATTCGGTATCCAGGCACTACATTTATAGTGTGCTTTTGTTGTTCATATGAAGGTAGACTGATTGTGTACTCTTGTTCCCCGGGAGGAATGTTTTTATAGGTGTAGGGTGCAATTTCCTTTGGTTTATCCATTAATTGGACAATTGCTCCATCTGGAACTGTCGAAAATGATACTTCGGTCGCATCTTTCATTGGCAGGGGTTCCATTTCATAGATTACTCCCCCACTTTGCTCGGGTGTTGCTGCAGGATTCCAAGTAATCACTGTGAGAAGTTCTTGCCGGAGAGTGACTGATGTTTGATACGAGGCTAATGTATCGTTTGCAGGTTTAATTTCGATTATATATTCACCAGGTTTAAGATTTTTTCGAACTAAGGGTGTTTTGTCTAGATACTGACCGTTAATAAATACAACGCTTTCAATCTGCCCAGTGGTTATTTGAATTCCAGCCAAGGCTTCTTTCTCAAAAATCGGAGTGCATGCAGAAAAACTTAATCCAGCAAAAAGAACAAATATAAGTGTAAAAAATACTCTGAAGAACGAGCGCATACACCGACAGTGTACCATATGCAAAGATTATTGTATGTTTCTCGCTTTTGGTTTATGAACCAATGCGAGGGCAATTACTTCTTCAACTTGTTCAACGGGGGTAAATTTGATTTTACTCAATACTGTTTTTGGAATTTCCTCAAGATCGCGTTCGTTCGATTTGGGTATGATTATGGTGCTAATGCCCGCTCGATCTGCAGCAAGACTTTTTTCCTTCAGACCACCAATTCTGAGCACCCGCCCTCGAAGAGTAACCTCCCCAGTCATAGCAACATCTTTTTTAACTGGAATATTTGTAAAGGCTGAGACAATCGCTGTAGTAATAGTCACACCAGCTGAAGGACCGTCTTTAGGTACAGCGCCTTCTGGTACGTGGACATGAATATCAGTTTTTGCTATACGACTAGGAGCAATTCCAAACTTTTCTGCATTGGCTTTAACAAATGTGTATGCAGTTTGAGCTGATTCTTTCATGACGTCACCAAGTTTTCCGGTCAACTGAACGGCGCCTTTTCCTGGTGTAAGTGAAACTTCAATAAATAAAGTGTCCCCACCAACAGATGTCCAAGCCAAACCTGTTGCTTGGCCAATGACATCAGTTTTACTGCTCATTTCAACATCGAATTTTTCTGGACCTAAAAATTCTCTGACGATCTTGGGTGTAACAATGGTTTTTGTGGTTTTAGTGGATTCAGTTAATTTACGAGCTAACTTTCTCATAATTTTATGCAAATTTCTTTCCAGGTCTCGAACTCCGGCTTCGCTGGTATAGCGTTGAACGATAAAACGTATTGATTCATCGGTTATTTGCATATGATTGCCGGTTAATCCGTTTGCCGATCGTACCTTATGAAATAAATGTTTTTTAGCTATATTAAACTTTTCTTCTTCAGTGTATCCAGAATAGCGAATTATTTCTAAACGATCGCGAAGTGCTGGGGGAATTGTGTCTAAGGTATTGGCGGTGGTGATAAACATTACCTCGGATAAATCAAAATGCATATCCAGATAATGATCCTCAAAACTACTATTTTGTTCTGGGTCCAGCGCTTCAAGTAGCGCAGCTGACGGATCACCTCGGAAATCATTACCAATTTTATCAATTTCGTCGAGCATGAAAACCGGATTCATTGAGCCAGCTTGCTTCATTCCAGTGATGATTCTGCCAGGCATTGCGCCAACATATGTACGTCGATGGCCGCGAATTTCTGCCTCATCTCTAATACCGCCCAAAGAAATTTTAACAAATTTTCGTTTTAAACTTTCAGCAATTGATTTACCAATGCTAGTTTTCCCAACTCCAGGTGGTCCAACAAAACACAGTATGGTGGGTAGTCGTCGATCTTCTTCCTTTTTTGCAGTTCGCTGTTTTAGTTCAAGTACTGCAATATATTCTAAGATGCGATCTTTGACTTTTTCTAATCCATAATGGCTTTTTTCGAGCAATTCTTCGGCTTGTTGAATTCTAACCTTAGATTTTGAATATTTGCCAAAAGGTAATTCAAAAATTGTATCTAGCCAAGTACGAACATAACCAGCTTCAGGATTGTTGGGCGACATCTGTTTCAGTCGTTTAATTTCTTTTGAAATCTTTGTTTTAATTTCTTTGTCTACGGAAATTTTCTTTAACTTTTCCTCATATTCATCCACTATCTCTTCTTCATCATCAATTTCTCCCAGTTCTTTTTGTATTGTTCTTAGTCTCTCTCTCAAGACATTTTCGCGCATGCTTTTATCAAATTTCTTTTGAGTTTTGTTTACGACGTCTTTTTCAATTTCTAATACCTTCATTTCGTGAGCTAACTTATCAATCACCATTCTCATTCGATCTTTGACAACTAGGGTTTCAAGAATTGATTGTTTTTCGCTAGTTTCAACGTTTAACGTACTAGCGATTTGATCTGTGAGTTCTCCATCAGTAACACCACCCATCAACTTCATAAAGTTTAAGAACTCAACAGGTTTGCCCATATGAACGGCTCGACGAAACTCTTTTTGAAGATGATTGGTTAATGCCGCTGATTCTTCATCCTTTTGTTCTATATCTTGAAGTTTTTCAACTTCAACTAGCATTTTTGGGTTGAGTTGAATGAATCGAATTATTTTTACTCGACCAATTCCTCTCACGAGTGCATTAATGCTTTCATCGGTTTTTATTTTTTTATCTACCAAAGCAAGAGTTCCAATGGTATACATATCATCTGCTTTTGGTTCTTCCACGTCAGGTCTTTTTTGTGTAATCAGAACAACAGAATTTTGCTTGGGGGTAACTTGATTGATGCTTGATAAGGAAATTTGTCTGCCGAAAGTTAAAACTGATTCAGTACTTGGGAACAGAACGCCTTCTCTAATCGGAACAGCGGGTAAAATAAATCGCTCTGGTGGACGAATCTCTGGAGATTTTGCCGATTTGACAGCATCAGCTTGATTAGAACTATTTTCTCCAGAGAAAATTGCTTCCACTCGAGGAAGCTTAGGGGGTTTTTTGGATTCATTGGTCACAGTTAGCATTCTAAATGCAAGACTGCTAATTGGCAATGGGGAAAGTTGGTGGGTGAGCTTGGACTCGAACCAAGGACCTCTATCTTATCAGGATAGCGCTCTAACCAGCTGAGCTACACACCCCCGTTCTACCTTGAGAACCCGACTATTTTATCACAAAATGACCGGTATCGACTGAGACGCTGAGTTTCTGTCCCTCTTTGATGGAGCCGTCGATCAGTTTGAGCGCTATATCATCTAGAATCTCATTTTGAATAATACGCTTAAGTGGTCGAGCCCCGAAAACAGGGTCGAAGCCCTTGCTGGCAAGTAATGCAATAGAATCCGGCTGAAATTGCACATTGATTTGTTTTTTTGCTAAGCGCTCGGTGACTTTTTGTAGCTGAATTTTGACAATTTCAGCCAAGTCATCGGGTGTTAGTGGTTGAAAGATAATCACGTCATCAAGCCGATTTAAGAACTCTGGTCTAAACACTTGGTGGAGCTGCGATTCAACTGCTTGTTTTTGTTTTTCTGGTTCATCTTGAAGTTCGGCTATTTCTTGACTTGCTAAGTTTGAAGTCATAATAATCACTGCATTTTTAAAATCAACCGTTCTACCCTTACTGTCGGTGAGTCGTCCATCGTCCAGCATTTGGAGCAAGACGTTGAAAACTTCTGGATGCGCTTTTTCAATTTCATCAAAAAGAATAACGGTGTACGGGTGGCGTCTAACTTCCTCAGTCAGTTGACCGCCTTCCTCATAGCCAACATAGCCGGGGGGCGAGCCGATTAGGCGAGCCACAGCATGTTTTTCCATGTATTCGCTCATATCAATTCTCACAATTGCTCGTTCGTCATTAAACAAAAACTCAGCCAGTGCTTTGGCTAATTCAGTCTTCCCTACCCCAGTGGGTCCAAGAAACAAAAATGATCCAATTGGTTTATTTTCATCACTAATTCCCGCTCTGTTTCTGCGCACTGCTCTAGAGATAGCTTGGATCGCAATGGCTTGACTAATCACACGTTGTCCAATGTGTTGTTCCATATGGGCCAATTTATCGCTTTCAGTCGCTAGCATTTTTTGCGCTGGGATACCTGTCCAGTGAGAAAGTACGCCAGCAATATCTTCTTCACTAACCTCTTCACGCAATATTTTTTTATCTTTTTGTAATTTTACTAATTCTGTTTGTAACTGACCCACTTGTTTTTGGAGTTCAGGAATCTTGCCATAGTTAATTTCTGCTACCCGTTGGAGGTTTAAATCTCGCTCAGCCTGATTTGCTTCTTCACGCAATTGATCAACTTGCTTGCTGTTCTCCTTGATTTGATCAATAATCTTTTTCTCGTTTTGCCAATGAGTTTCAAGACCTCTATATTCTTCCTGAAGTTCGGCGAGCGATTTTTCAATTTCGCTCAATCTTTGTTTTGAAACAGCATCTTTTTCTTTCTTTAATGCTTCTTTCTCTATTTCTAGTTGGCGAATTTTTCGCTCAAGAGAATCGAGTTCCAGGGGTTTGCTGTCAATCGCAATACGAATTCCTGAGGCTGCTTCATCGATTAAATCGATGGCTTTATCTGGCAGAAAACGATCGTTGATATATCGATCGGATAATTCTGCCGCTGCCACCAATGCATTGTCTCTAATTCTGACACCGTGGTGAGCTTCATACTTTTCTTTAATCCCTCTCAGAATTGAAATTGTGTCTTCAACAGAAGGTTCTTCGACCATTACTGGTTGAAAGCGGCGCTCCAACGCCGCGTCTTTTTCTATATATTTACGATATTCTTTTAAAGTTGTAGCGCCAATTGTTCTTAATGTTCCTCTGGCTAAAGCTGGCTTCAGTAAGTTGCCAGCATCAGTAGAGCCTTCGCTGGCTCCTGCACCAACAATAGTGTGTAACTCATCAATGAAGAGAATTATGTTGCCAGATGATTTTTCCACTTCTTGGATTACAGCCTTCAATCGATCTTCAAACTCACCCCGATACTTTGCTCCTGCAATCAATGAACCCATATCAAGGGAGAGCAGCTGTTTGCTTTTTAAGGCATCTGGCACGTCTCCATCAACAATTTTTTTAGCCAATCCTTCAACAATGGCAGTCTTACCTGTGCCCGGCTCTCCAACCAAGACTGGATTATTTTTGGTCCGACGAGACAATATTTGAGTGATGCGACGGATTTCGGCTTCTCGTCCAATGACGGGGTCGATTTTTCCATCCCTAGCAAGACTGGTTACATTGATGGCATATTTTTCTAATGCCTGATACGTTCCTTCGGGGTCGCGACTGGTTACCTTTTGTGATCCTCTTACTTTTTCCAAAGAAGCCACTACGTCTGAACGAGAGATCGATAATAATGATTTAATCTCGTCTATTGCAAGTAGCGATAACAACAGATGTTCAGTACTTATATATTCATCGCGCAACTTGCCAGCTTCTGACTCAGCCTGATCCAGTGCTTGTGCAAGTTCTGCAGACACTCTGGCTTGCGTTAGGCCACTTACGCTCGGCAATGATTCAAGCTTTTTTTTAAGGTTTTGTGATATCTGTTGGGTATCTTGATTGAGCTGCTGTAATAATGTAGGCACTACTCCGTTTGATTGCTCTACTAAAACGAGCAGTAAGTGCGATGGTGTAATTTCGCTATGTTTTAATTTGCCAGCAAGCTGCATGGAACCCTGAATGGCTTCAGCAGCTTTAGTTGTAAGCTTTTCAAAATTGATCATATGGAGAATATGCTACTATTAGCAGTCGAGTTGGTCAAGTGCTAGTTTACTGCTATCAATAAATATACCGATGTATCACTATAAAAAAGTATCAATAAACATCAATACATAACATTATGTATCATTGGAACACAAGTGGAGAAAATTATTTGAAAGTAAGTAAAGTCTGAATCACACATGGTGGTAGAAGCAGCCGCTTGCTAAACATTCT
>CAYNWG010000022.1:0-15259 GCA_964400865.1 uncultured Pseudomonadales bacterium | reverse complement strand
CCAGAGACACTTTCACGACTAATATAGCCTCTGATTTGTTCACCGCCGAATGTATGTACGAGTACGTCAATGAATATTTTCAATTCAGATTGAAGTAGTGAGTCGATTTTCGAAATAACCGACTCTATTGATGGCATTGCCTCGCCTCTTCTAATCGATGCTTCTGCCATGTTTGGGGTCAAAGTACCGGGTTCCAGAATACTAGATTGATCAATTTCGGTAGGATTCATAGTTTTCTCCTTATGAGGTGATTAAATTCTGTCAAATTCACCGCTTTGTAGAAGAATTATGATAGAGTAGGATATACCAATGGTTTCACCACAAACTCCAGCTGAAAAACTTAGATTTGATAATGAAAACGTGCGCGACCGCTTAATATTAGTCGATGGACACGCGTTGATTTATCGAGCATATCATGCGTTTCCTGAATTGACTGACCATAAAGGTATGTTGGTGAATGCGGTGTATGGTTTCACTCGGATTTTATTAACGACCATTCGTGATTTTCACCCAGAGTATTTAGCAGTCTGTTTTGATAGTAAAGAAAAAACTAAGCGAGCAGAGGAATACGCTGACTACAAAGCCAACAGACCAGAAATGCCCGATGACTTGAAACCGCAAATTGAGATCATCAAATCGGTCGTTGCTGCTCTCAATATTCCGCAATTTGCCCAGGCGGGACTCGAGGCAGATGATTTAATTGGCTCATTTTCTGCTCAGCTGTATGAAAAAAGTACGACCGATCTGCCGTTAACGATAGTGCTGACTGGCGACAAGGATCTATTGCAATTGGTAGACGATAATGTGCATGTCTTTATCCCCGCTCGGAGTAAAACAAGGGGAGATATTGAATATGATGCCGAAACTGTAGAACGACAAATGGGGTTACGACCCAATCAAATCGTAGACATGAAGGCATTAATGGGTGACGCCTCAGATAATATTCCAGGTGTAAAAGGAATTGGACCAAAAACTGCTATCGCGATGTTGCAGTTGCATCAAACTCTCGATGGAGTGTATGCGGTTGCAGCAGAAATTGAAAAATCTGGGGAGTTTGCGGCGCCGTTTACCAAATCAGCGGTCGCGAAGTTAGTAACTGATAAAATTCAAGCGTATCAAAGTCAGAAATTGGCTACGATCCAGCGCGACCATCACCTCGATTTCAAACTCGAAACGTGCAAAGTTTCTAGTTACAACAAAGAGGAAGCAATTAAAATTTTGCAGGAATACGATTTCCGGTCATTAATCAGTTTGCTCCCGAGAGATTCGTTTGAGGTTGGCGTCCAAGCGGCGTTGTTTTAGTTTGCCACCGACAGAATTTCTTGGATGATTTCCAAACCTGAAGAATTTTGAGATCGTTTTTGCGCAAGAATTACAATATCGAGGCCTTGTTTAAGTTGATTTTTTTGTTGCCAAAGAGATTCACTGATTTTTCTTCTAATTGCATTCCGATCGGTGGCTAATGGCGCTATTTTTTTACTAACAATGATTGCAGCTCGCCAGGGTAGATTGGTGCGATTACTCGGTTGACTGCTCAGCCACATGAACGAATTGCTATGCTTGCGAGCAGCATTGCGGAAAACTTGTCTAATTTCGTTGCGAGAAGAGTACCGATGTTGTTTGGGAAGCATTGTCGTATTATAACAATATCGATGTTAAATAGCTCTCAACCCGGGATTGACTACATTGGGATAACCACGCCATTTTACTGTCATGATGGTGAGGGTTATCTTTTATTAGCACAAAGATCAGTAGGAGCTAGGGACGAGCACGGTGCTTGGGATCCTGGCTCAGGTCAATTAGAATTGGGCAGTTCAATCGAAGAAAATATTCTCAGAGAAGTTAAAGAAGAGTATGGGTGCGAGGGAACGATTCAAAAGACTCTTCCTGCACACAGTATTTTAAGAACCATGCATGGAAGGCAAACTCATTGGTTGGCTATTCCCGCCTTTGTTTTGGTTGATCGTAAGCAGGTTACGCTAATGGAGCCAGAAAAATTTAGTGAATTCGGCTGGTTTACTTTAGATGAGTTGCCGTCACCACTACATCAAGGATTTGCACTGAGTTTTGAAAAATTTAAAGCCGAATTTATCAAAATGATTGCTAAATCCAGCTAGTTGAGTATAATTTCGCCAACTGAAAAAATATGAGAATTACTCAAAAAGAAGATCTACGATATGGTTTTCGAGTGACAACTCCAGATGGAAAATCATTGGGATTACGCAATAACCCCAATGTTGTAGATTATACCGATGCTATAGAAACCGGATCACAATATAGATTGTCTCCTGAAGTTGTGGTGGAAGGAGAAGGAGACTGGGGTGGTATTTGGGTTGCGCCGAAACTTTCAGATGCACGAAGGTATGTGCGTTATATGAAGGAAAAACATAGTATCGATGGTTGTAGAGTATTTCTAGTTAGTTTGGGCCGAGTGCTTTTTGAAAATTCTGGCAGGATAAAAACTGATGCGATTACATTTGAGGCTGAAATTGAAGAAATTTAGCTTGTTAAGGTAGAATAAGACTACATGGGAAAAAAATTACGAGTAGCGTTGGTACATGATTACTTAGCTGAATATGGCGGAGCAGAGCGGGTGTTGGAAGCGCTGCACCAGATGTTTCCAGATGCTCCAGTCTATACTGCGTTTGTAGATCAGCAAAGACTGGGGATTCAGTGGCAGCGCTTCGCCGATTGGGATATCCGCACCACATGGCTCACCAAGATACCCTTTCACAAAAAACTATTTTCACCGTTGCGAATTTTTTCACCTCAATACTTTTCAGTACTTGATCTTTCAGGTTATGACTTAGTCATTTCTTCCACCAATGCTTATTTTGCCAAAGCAGTAAAAATTCGCCCAGGATCAGTTCATCTGAGCTATTGTCATACCCCCAGTCGTTCACTTTGGGGCTACACCACTATGACCGATTGGAAAAAAAATCCTCTCATCAGATTTTTTGGTGAATTGATTAATCACTATTTGCGTATAGTGGATGTGCAAATTGCGAGAGAGCGGGTCACCCATTTTATTGCCAATTCCAAAGAAACTGCACGGAGAATAGAGAAATTTTATCGTATGCCAGCCACGGTGGTCTATCCACCCATCAATGTGCCTGCAAAATTACCAATCACTAAAAAGCAAAACTATTTTCTCTACGTAAATCGTCTTGCTTGGTCTAAACATCCTGAAATTGCTGTAACTGCCTGCTCAAAACTTGGTTTGCCTTTAAAAGTAGTAGGTTCGGGCAAAATGTTACGACATCTACGCCAAATTGCTGGGCCAACTGTAGAATTTTTAGGGTTTGTTCAAGACGATGACTTAATTGGTTTGTATAGTAATGCTCAAGCACTGTTGTATCCTGTGGAAGATGAAGATTTTGGTATGGTGCCGGTGGAGGCAATGGCGCATGGAACCCCTGTGATAGCGCATGCTTCCGGAGGACCGTTGGAAACAGTAATTGATGGAAAAACAGGTGTACTATTTTCCGACCTTACTGTTGAAGGACTATTAAAAGCCTTGCAACGATTCAAGCTAGAAAAATTTAAAGCTAATTTAATTTGGAAACATGCCCAGCAGTTTGATCAAGCTCACTTCAAATCTGGAATTCAGCAAGTTATTTCTTCACAAGTTCGGTAAAAACCACATCATTTGAAGGTACCGGGACCAACATTCGCAGAGTTGCCGTAGTTGTAGCGATTTTATCAATTCTGGTGTCACCGGATAAATATTTCATTGAAAGCTCGTAGTTGCCTGGAGTAATAAATTGATAGGTAATTGGTACTATTTCTTGTCCTATTCCTTTGGGATCAAAATTAGCAAGAATTGTTTGCACTTTACCATCTTCTGTTTTTGCTGAAAGGGCTTTGACCTTTGAACCCTGGCCGAGCAACTGCAGGCGTTGGGCTGCCAGACCATCTAACATTTTGAGTGCCCAGTAGCGAGGTTTTGGTTTTGCACCATGTTCGTTGGCTGTGAGTAATCCCCAGCGACCCCAATATGGTTTGCCACTTGGGTCCAGTCCGTCTTGAATTTCAAAAACAAAACCTCGCTCAAGGCTTCCGACCATGGTAATGGCGCTGGCCACAGTATGGGCAGCGCCCAATCTGCCATCATAACCAGCATCCAACTCACTATTGTGTCCCCATTCAGTAATTTGGTACTCCATTTGACCGTTGTATTGCGGATATGCTGACACCCAAGTTCTCGCCTGAGCCAAATCCACCCTATATTGATCTAGATCGTAGGTATATTTATGCCAAGAAATAAAGTCAATTCGTAAGTTATTTTTGCTGGTAAAACTCAGTAACGCGTCTACCCAATTTTTATAGAGTGCGGTAGTCGCGGGTCCGCCAATTTTGAAAGCTTGTGTATTTCTTGTGGCCGCTGCTCCACGAGCGGAGGCAGCGTATAAATCAAGATAACTTTTATTGCCATAATACTTCCAACCACCAAATAAATCTGGTTCGTTCCAGACTTCATAGTACACATCCCGAAAACCAAGATTTCCACTAATATGCTGGATAGTTTGTTGTACTAATGATTGCCAGTCGCTGTAGTTTGTTGGTGCGCCAACAATATCTCCGCCTCCCAAGGCTGGGGGCATATATGAAAGTGAAATATATGGTACTGCCCCCACTGATTTTATGTCGTTCAAGACTAGGTCCAACTTAGAAAAATCAACTGTAAAGTTACCTGGAGAGCCACTGACAATATCATAAAAGTCGTAAATATGATCGAGCCGAATGTATTCTGGATATAGAGCTCGAACTGAATCAGCGATCGGTGCGATTCTCCAAGCATGACTTTCGCCACCCTGAGATAAATTGCGCCAGGGACGGGGGAGGGGACCAAGTACTGCTTGTGTATTTACGAAGAGGTTTGCCGGAATGAAACTAGCTTGTCCAAAAAAATCTCGCACAATCCCCAACTGTCCAACACCAGCCATCACCACGACTAGTAAACCAATAAATAGAATTGACTGAAAAATCACTCGCAATTTTTTGCGTTTTCCCCACATCATTCCACTATACTTTAATTTAAAGTCCACGAGCAAGTGAATTGACAAATTAGCAAAGAACAACTATGATTGCTAAGTCATGATAGATCTTTCGCCAAGACAAATTCAAATATTACGCGCTGTTATTGAGGAGTTTATTAAATCAGCAGAACCAGTTGGTTCTGACACCATTGATCGACGATTCAGTATTGGTGTTTCTCCTGCAACTATCCGAAACGAGATGGTTCAACTCACCAAACAGGGGTATCTCAACAAATCCCACAGTAGTTCGGGCAGAATTCCCACATCGCAAGCACTTAAGCTCTACGTCAATGAATTAATGAAAGAAAAAGAGCTTACTGTAGCGGATGAGGTCGCCGCCAAAGAGCAGGTCTGGAAAAACCGTCGAGAACTGAACCACTTACTCAGACAAATCGCGGTTGTATTGGCTCAACGCACTCACGCACTCGGTATTTCTATGGTCGATGACGAAGAACTATATCACGCTGGCTATGCCAACTTATTGGCTATGCCTGAATTTGCTGATATTAACGTAATGAAAAAAGTATTGGAAATGATTGAAGAGCTAAGGATGCTTGAGCAGCTTTTTTCATTTGGAGCAAACGAAAATCAAGTTCAAGTGATATATGGTCAAGAGCTTGGCAATAAGTATCTCACTCACGTGGGCATCATTCACACCTCATTTGAAGTCGCCGGCCATCACTGTCGCGTTGCAGTAGTCGGCTCCAATCGGTTTGATTATCCCTACGTTATTCCTTTTATGAAATACGTCAGAGAACTTGTTAAAGAGTTAGTTGAGTAATACATTCACACTTATATTGTATGAACATACCTAAACCTAAAGTTAATCATGTTACACACGATGGCCAAGCAGTCGCCGGCATTGGTCAATTTATGGTTGGAATAGGTGCAGCTATTGAGCTTGCAAATACTGGAAAATTTTTAGTTATGAAACGCCAAGATGAGTTTAACCTCGGAGCTTGGGAAATTGTGTATGGTAGGCTGGATCAGCATGAAGATTTTGTGACTGGCTTAAAACGAGAGGTGTTGGAGGAAGCAGGTATCGCCCAACTCGAGGTTTTTGAAAACTTTTCATATTGGCATTTTTATCGAGGCAAAAAAGCTACTGAAACCGAGGTGTTGGGCGTCTCATTTATTTGTCGGACTACTCAAGAAGAAGTCAAGCTGTCCACCGAACATTCTGAATACGCTTGGGTAACGCTTGAGGAGGCTTTAAAACTGAAAACAGTTCCTGACATCCATAACGATATTCAAAAATTGATTAATTTTTGTGAACAACGAGCCAAACTTGATCAATATCAAGCTATTGCCTCGAGAGCACTAGCAGACTATCAAAACTTAGTGCGTCGTCAGCAAGATGATCGGCAAAAGTTAGCTCGGTTAGCTAATTTGGATTTTATTACTTCTTTACTTGAACCCTTGGAACATTTGCAGCTTGCTTCGGCACAGTTAAATGACAAGGGTTTACAGATGATTATTGTACAACTAACTGAAAAATTAAAAGCCCAGGGTTTAGAAACAATTAACCCTGTTGGGCAACTTTTTGATGTAACCACAATGGAGGCAGTTGATTCTCAGGGCGAAGGTAAAACAGTTGGGAACGTGGTCAAAATCGGATGGAGGCTTAATGACCAGGTTATTCAGCATGCAAAGGTGGGATTAGTTTAAACTGATTAGCAGTCTATTGACAAGAGTGCTAATTTGGTGCATACTTCACCACGTAACAACATACTTAGTTTGTAGAAAGGACTATATGGCAAGTTCAGGCAAAATCATCGGTATCGATTTAGGTACTACTAACTCCGCAGTAGCGGTGATGGAGGGTGGTTCACCAAAAGTAATCCCCAGCGCAGAAGGTCGTAATACATTTCCTTCAATTGTTTCTTTTAAAGGTAGTGATGTATCGGTTGGCGATATTGCCAAACGACAAATGGTGCTCAACCCAAAGAAAACTGTCAACTCGGTCAAGCGATTCATGGGTCGTAAGTTGAATGATAGCGCAGTAAAAGCTGCGCTCAAACACGTGGCTTATTCTATTGTCGAAGGTAAAGATGGCATGGCAGTGGTGGATATTGATGATAAAAAATACACACCGCAAGAAATTTCTGCCAAAATCTTGGCCAAAGCCAAACATGATGCAGAGAGTTATTTGGGTGGAACGGTTGATCGCGCAGTAATTACTGTGCCAGCTTATTTTGATGATTCTCAGCGCCAGGCTACCAAACAAGCAGGGGAAATTGCCGGCTTGACTGTGGAGCGAATTGTTAATGAACCAACCGCCGCCGCTTTGGCTTACGGATTAGATAAAAAGGGTTCAAAAACTATTGCAGTGTACGATCTTGGCGGCGGTACGTTTGATATTTCCATTCTGGAAATTGGTGATGGAGTCTTTGAAGTTAAATCTACCAATGGGGACACATTCCTTGGTGGTGATGATTTTGACAGCATTATTATTGAATGGATTGTAGAGGAATTTAAAAAAGAGCAAGGAAAAGATTTGAGCAAAGATCCACAGGCTTTACAAAGAATTAAAGATTCTGCAGAGAAGGCCAAAATTGAACTTTCAAGCGCTCAACAAACCGAAATTAATCAGCCATTTATTACTCAGGGCGATGGTGGTCAGCCGTTACATTTAACCATGACACTGACGCGTTCAAAGCTTGAAGAATTAGTGGATCCATTAATTAAAAAATCATTTGAACCAGTCAAAAAAGCCCTCAAAGACGCCAAACTCGAACCTAAGGATATAGAAGACGTGGTGTTAGTTGGTGGTCAAACACGTATGCCCAAAATTCAAGATGAAGTGGAGAAGTTTTTTGGCAAAGCTCCGCACAAAGGTGTGAATCCTGACGAAGTCGTGGCAGTTGGTGCGGCCATTCAAGCGGGTGTTATTGGTGGTGATGTGACAGATGTAGTGTTACTTGATGTCACTCCATTAACTTTAGGGCTTGAAACTCTTGGTGGTGTTAGAACTGCTTTGATTGATCGCAATACAACAATACCAACTAGTAAATCTCAGGTGTTTTCTACCGCGGCAGACAATCAGACCCAAGTGGAAATCAATGTGTTACAAGGTGAGCGTGAGATGGCTGCAGACAATAAGACATTGGGTCGCTTTATTCTTGATGGTATTCCCCCTGCCATGCGAGGAATGCCACAAATTGAAGTCACTTTTGATATTGATTCAAATGGAATTCTCCACGTGACTGCAAAAGACAAGAATACTAGCAAAGAGCAAAAAATCACCATTCAAAACTCAACCAATCTTTCTGATGATGAAGTAGAGCGCATGAAGAAAGAAGCTGAAGAACACGCAGAAGAGGACAAGAAGAAGAAAGAGTTAGTTGAGGCAAAGAATCAAGCCAATTCTGTTGCTTTTGAAATGGAAAAACAACTGAAGGAGTATGGGGATAAATTGGAGGCCACAGATAAGGAGCAGATAGAAAAAGACGTGCAAGCTCTGAAAGATTTGGCAGCCAAAGAGGATACCACCAAAGAACAGCTAGAAAAAGCGGTTGAAGCAACCTATAAATCTGCTCAGAAAATTGGTGAAGTGATGCAGAAGGCTCAAGCTGAGGCAACAAAAGCACCTAATTCAGATACAAAAGCAGATGGTGACGCTGATAGTTCGGCCAAGAAAGATGACAAAAAAAGCAAAAAAAATGACAAAGACGATGGAGAAGTTGAAGAAGGCGAAGTCGTCAAAGAGTAAAATATGTCGTTCGGGTCATATTTATTTTGACTAGCCTTATGAACCCCATATATACTGGGTTCATGAAAAAAATAATTAGAGTTTCAATCTTTGTTTGCTCGCTCTGTATCATCTTTGGTTTTAGTTTGAATAAGATTCAAAGTACAGTTTTTGCCGAACAATTGGGTTCCTCTCCGGAATCAGGAGAAACGTCAAGAATTAAAACCATTTATAATTCTCTTGTATCCCTATCTCATGGATCCGAATCTGCCGGTGGATGGGGTAATTGGGGGACTTATTGGAACAGGATTAGATCGGCTGCTGAGTGGGTACCAAGCGGAAATGCTACGAACAGTGATGTAAAAAATGGGGTAACCTATTATGGAAATTCAAGAACTCAGTTAACTGGCACACTTTCATTAATCGGTAATGCCGCTACCACAGATGTCGCTTCAGGCAAAACGTTTTATTCAAATTCCTTTACACAACAAACTGGAACCGCTAACTTAGCCCCAGACTACAGTGCTCAATCCAAAGTAGTCTGGGACGATAATAAAAACAGCAGTAGTTCAGATGGAGATAACGCTGGTGAAGAAAGCACCTGGGAAAATACCTCGGGCACTGCCAGCAGTGGTGTCTGGAAAGACAACAGAACAGGACTATATTGGAGCGCCAATCAATGGACCATGTCTAATCTGTTTACGGTAGCTGCCTGTGATTTTTTCATCAGTGAATCCAGGGGCAGTTATGCTGCCGGAGATAGTGATTGTGGAAATGCTATCAACCATTGCGCCAATCTCAATCTCGCATCAGGAGGGACAAGTAATACTGATTGGTACCTACCTTCCCAGAAGGAGCTTATGCAAGCATACCTGGATGGTATGTATAACCAAACAAACATCAATTTTGCTACCAATCTACGTTTTTGGTCGTCCACCGAAGATTCTCTCAA
This sequence comes from uncultured Pseudomonadales bacterium, assembly GCA_964400865.1. Classification (GTDB taxonomy): domain Bacteria; phylum Patescibacteriota; class Microgenomatia; order UBA1400; family PJMF01; genus DAOQVB01. The sequence continues at coordinate 5,577 of CAYNWG010000022.1, read as the reverse complement.
CGACTTAAACGCATGGAATCTATATTTTTATAATGGTAGTTCTGCCGTCGGCTCCAAAAGCACTACAAGCAACCAATCTGTCCGCTGTGTCCGCCGAGACTAAAATCACATAAAGTAACTCATCAACGAAACATGCTATTGAATTCTTACATAAAACATCGCACTCCAGCATTATTAATAGTCAGCTTATTGGTTGGTGGCATGTTGTTGATGGGAGTAGTGGATACTGTATGGGCTGCTTTACAATCTCTAATTGGTCAAGCGGGGGTCATGAACACTGGTGGGGTAATTCATTTTAGTAATTACGAAAGCACTGTGTCTATAAATACCCAAACTGGAGTACTGAGCGGGTATGCTTGGCTAGATGATTTGGGCTGGGTCGCTTTTGGTACTGAAGAGGGGAATACTCAGGGACCGGTCACAGCGAATTTAGTTAGTGGTAATCTGACTGGTCAGGCTAAAGTCGTAAGCACAAGCGGGTATGTGGACTTTACTAATTTTGGCAGTAATGTATTTGTAGATTTAGACTCCGGTGAGTTTTCAGGATATGTCTGGTCAGAAGATGTGGGATGGATAGATTTTGGTAATCCTGGGGTGAGCTCAGGAGCGGCTTTTGATCTGGATTCACCCCTTATCAGCTTGGATTCTCTCGCTTCACCCACTAGTAATGTCTCACTCACTGTCACGGGAACTGCCACTGACTCTCTTGGTACTATTGCCTTGGTTGAATACCAAGTTGATGGAATAGGAACTTGGTTGGCGTGTACCGCTGAAACTGGCTCGTTTGACAGTACCACAGAAACCTTTATCTGTGTTCTCAATCAGTCGCTTGCTGATGGAGTGCACACAATTTATATCAGAGCCACAGATAATGACGGCAACACTACTCTGGCAGGTGATGAAGTTAGCACTGGTGTTACAGTAGATACCGAAGCGCCTGCAATTGACTTTATCAAGATCGACACATCGACTGGTCAAACCTATGGTAAAAGCTTCAAACCGACCTCACTTAACTCTCTGAGTGTAGTTGGTGACACGAATTATCCAAAGTTTTGTTTCACTAGAGCCAACGATGAAGGTTCTGGTTTATCATCATACACAATTGTTGTTGATGACCAGGACTATATGACCGACATACCTTACGCCCAACCTCCCGTAGGTGATAACGGTGATACCAGAAAAGATGGAGATTTGGTCATCAAAGAAAACAAAACTTGGTATCTTGAGTATCATCACTATGACGATGTGGCAAAACAGCAAGAGATCTGTGCTTATGGTAAGCAAGATTCTTATTTCCTTACGACAGGAGTTCATAATTGGTTGGTCAAAGCGAAAGATAAGGCTGGTAACTCCACTAGTACTGATGCCAACAGATTCCTAGTCATGACTAACCAAGCTACTCAGTCTAAACCAAATCAATCAGTGTGGTTTCCCTTGGTACTAAGACAAGTAGGAAATAGAACTAATTTAAATAACTACTCATCACTCACTCAGGAGTTATTTACTGAAGCTACAAAACCACTAATATTTTCCGACTCTACACCCATATTTTATGGCATAGCTCCTGTAGGCACTACAGTAGAGCTCACTCTAACCAAAGACAACTCTAATAACATTGGTGTCACTGAGCGTACGCAGGTCGCTTCTCACTCCACGACTGCCAATCAGTCGTCTGAATGGGGGATTAATCTAGAAAGTCCACTTACCACTGGTAACTACTATCTAACGCTGATCGCAACCAACTTCCAAGACAACTTTGCTATTCTTAAGGACATTCCAATTAAGTTAGAGGTTGCACAAAATAATTCTTTGTTAACACCTGCATTTTAAATTTATAAAAGTATTCTCCAAACTTACAGTATAATTAAGCACGTGTGGTCATCAGTCTTTATTCCTGTTTATTCTAAAGAAAAACAGTTTGTTAAATGATGCATAAATTGAAAGTTCCTCAACGCGTCGGATTGTATGCTCTGATAGCCGGACTAGTTGTTCTGTTCTTCCCCGCACAAGTATTTGCACAAGCAATAAGCTCACCTCCAGCAGATATCTTGTTAGTTAACCAGGTTAGAGGTACGGAATGTTGTCAACCAGGTAGCTCCGCCACATTTTTAGAGCAAATTAATATTGCTCAAAGTCTTAATCTGCCCACTACGTTTTCTTTGCGATACGACGCGCTCAATGATCCAGAATTTATTGCAATAGTTGCAGCTGAAGTAGATTCCGAACTAATACATTGGGGTCTATTTTATGAGGTAACTCCAACGCTTGCGGCAGACGCCGAAGTGCCCTATGACGGCACGTCAGCAACTTGGTCAAGAGCCCAACATGCGTTTTCACTCGGTTACACTCAAGATGAGCGGTCCCGGTTGTTGGCTACCGTAATGGCCAAATACCTAGAGGTTTTTCAAGAAAAACCAGAGCTGGTAACTGCTTGGATGCTGGATGCAACAACCGCACAGCTGTTAAAAAACAAATACGGCGTTAATTTAGTGCAGATTACCAGAGAACAATGGGGAACGGATAGTTATACGCTCTATGGAGGCCCAGTTCATTATCCGTATCGCGCCAGCAAAAATTGGTTGCTGGCGCCTTCACAATCAGTAAATAACATCCTAGTTGTTCGTCAAACCATTGTGGACCCACTTTGGAATTACGGAGATCGTTTTTCTCGCTTTACAAGTCAACCAAATGATTTCACCCAAGATGGAAAGACAATTGAATATTTTCGCTCATTATTGGAGCAGACAATTAATCAACCAGTTGGGCAGCGAGGCTGGGGATTAATTGGTCTAGAAAATTCAATGGAAGACAATTTTCAATTGGTATTTCAGCAGCAGTTACAGTTAGTCGCACAATGGCGTGATGAAAAAAAACTTCACATCACTACTCCCAATCAAATTCTAAAAACCAAACAATCCAGCGTTCAGATATATACTGGCTCAGATCTAACCCGTGGTACCAATGAGAAAGTTGCTTGGATTACTACTCCAACTTATCAAGTACGAGTCCGTTTAGATCAGAATCAAGTATTTTTTGATGACCTGAGGTTGTATTCTGAAGACCTTGCCGATCCATATATGCAGTCTGCCGCTCGCTCTAGAGGATACTGGATAACCCCTTTTTTATTAGATGGATCAAGATTCAATCAAGTTGAGAATCAAGAAAATTACCGAACATGGGAAAAGGGCGTTATTTCGCCACTTGATCCAACAAATGATGTCTCCTCATCCCCGCAAAGATTAGAATTAGGTTCAATAAACCCGAATAAGTATGGATCTTGGAATGAATATTGGTTGAAAACAGACAACAATGTACAATTTTTTGATGGAGGAAAAAAGATAGTTTTTTCCACAAACTCAATTATCTTGCAGAATTGGCCGATTGATGGAATTAAGTATGTAGCACCATTAGAAATCACACTCCCAATAACATTTAGTCGTGCAGAAAACTCGTTTAATCTTACTTGGTCTAACCAAGAAAAAGATGGCTGGAAATTAATTGGAGACTGCGTAGATAATTCCTGCGAATTATCATTTAACATTGCTGCATCAGAAGTGATAGACTCTCGTACTATATCTCCAACATTCATGTTTCCAGAACAACTTCTGAACGTTGTTGATTCAGCTAAATCAGATATTTATTTACACAATCAGTATGTGGTGAAGGGAAAACAACTTGCCCGAATAGTGTTTATCCCAAGATCAACAACTGGTATATCTGTAGAAATCGACCATCCACTTCAATTTCAAACCAATTCCGCTCTCAATCCTGAAGCAGTGGGGCTAGATTCATTATCTCAACCAGTTCAGTTTTATGACTTTTCAGCTCTCGAGCCGGGCGAAACAACCATTTCAACTACAGATTATGATTTACATTTTTCTGCTTCAGTTTACGTAGCACCAGATTGCAAGAAAGAATTTCTGATATGTGTCACACATCCAAAGTGGTTAATTTGGTTTATACAATCATTCGTACAATCACGCGTTCAATTACAAGAACAAAGTGAATTGCCCTGGTTGAAAGTGTAGGGTATTGTATGATAACTAACATGAAACTATCTGTGATTGTTCCTGTATTTAATGAAGAAAAAACAGTTGGAAAATTGTTGACTAAATTAGTCAAAGTTAGTGATGTGATCGAAATTATCGTAGTCGATGATGGTTCATCAGATAATTCAGTCAAAGAAATTAAAAAGATTGTTAGTAAAAAAATTCAACTATTTTCCAAGGCAAATGGAGGCAAGGGAAGCGCAATTCGCCTGGGACTAACAAAAGTTAGCGGAACTCACGTGCTCATTCAAGATGCGGATTTGGAGTATGATCCGGAAGACATTCCGGTTTTGACCGAGCCGATCAAAAAAGGTAAGGCTCAGGTGGTGTATGGCTCAAGATTTTTGGGTCCTCATTTAAATTTATTGTATTGGCATCGCGTGGGTAATGGCTTATTAAATTTTCTGATCAATATTTTGTTTAATACAACGTTGTCTGATATGGAGACTTGCTACAAATTAATACCCACAGACCAACTACGTGCTATTAAACTTCAGGCAAATTCATTTGATATTGAGCCAGAAATAACCTGTAGATTGTTAAAACGCGGAATACGAATCTATGAAGTTCCGATTAGTTATGTTGGCCGCGACCATTCTCAGGGTAAAAAAATCACTTGGGTGGATGGTTTCTCGGCAGTGGGGGTTATTTTGCGCGAACGATTATTCTAACCAAACTATGAAACTATGCGACATAATTTTTTGAATAAATTTGCTTCGCTCTGGGTTCCATTTGTTATTGGAAGTTTATTACTATTAGCCACCTATTTTCCTTTGATACAGGGTAAAACCATAGTGTTTGGTGATAACTATTCGTTAATGGTCCCTGGCAAACTCTTTTCTACTCATTGGCTAATGAAAGGCATTCTTCCGCTCTGGAATCCAACGCAATTTGCAGGGATTTCTTGGGTGGGGGATATTAACCAATCATTGTTGTATCCATCAACCTTACTTTTTGCTGTGTTTTCTCCTGGTACTGCCTTATCCATTACATTGGTTAGTCACCTGCTGTTTTCATTTGTTGGAGCATATTTATTGGCCAGAGAAATCAGTCCTAAGCTTGCTTGGACTAGTTGGTTGCTATCAGCAGTTTTTTGGTCATTCTCACCTCAGTTAGTTGGTGCGATAAATAATCTTGCAACTTTACAGTCTTTAAGTTATGTCCCCTGGATAGTTTTGAGTTGTTTGCATTTTAATCGGAGACGAGGGGACAGTTGGTGGTATTTGCCCGTCTTAATAACTTTACAGCTACTCGGTGGTTATCCGCAGCATGTGCTTTTTAGCGTATTGTTTGGCGTAACACTTTCATGGTTGCTCCAAGATAAAATTTCATTAAAAAAAATAACCAGCCAAATGCACTATTTTGGTAGATGGGCTGCAGTTGGAGTAATCACTCTTTTGCTTTCTGCTTTCATCTGGTTGCCGTTTTTACAAAATCTGAACCAATCAACCCGATCGCTGCAAACCGCAGAGCAAGCTCAAACTGGTTCTCTGCGACTGGATGACCTAATTAAAATAGTCACTCCAAC
>CAYNWG010000021.1:0-15691 GCA_964400865.1 uncultured Pseudomonadales bacterium | reverse complement strand
AAATTGGTTACAAAATCCAACCGCATTTTAGTCAGTATTTCATCGCATGCATTTCCGATTGATTTATTTCCCAACAGCATTACGGTTGAAGAAGGTCGGATTACAATTATTAAGCGCCACCTACTCTCTTCAGAAGTTCACAGCATTGATTTGAAGAATATTTCAAATATTTTTATAAACTCAACTATTTTCTTTTCTCAACTGATAATTATTTCAAAGACGTTTGAAGAAAACGAGGTGAAATTGCGCAATTTACGAACGAACGAAGCGGTTCATGTACGTAGAATTATTGAGGGTCTTCGAGTTTTTGCCAGCAAACAAATTGACACTTCTACATATAGTATAGAAGAACTTGTCTCAAAACTGGAAGAACTCAGTACCACAGAAATCGTTACCTAATTGTTGAGCTGATTTTCTATTTTGCTGGTGTACAATACGTATCTATGCCAAGTATTAAAGCTGGAAACATACGCAAAGGTACTCATATTCGGTTTAAAAATCAGCCGTATTTAGTAACGAAAGCAGACTTTACAAGTCCGGGCAAGGGTTCGGCGTTTATGCGCTGTCGGCTGAAGAGCTTGCAAACAACTAGTACAGTTGAATTTACTTTCAAATCGAACGAAACAGTCGAAGAATTAGATATATCGAGTGTCAAAATGCAATATTTGTATCATGATGCTGATGAAGTAGTGTTCATGAATCAACGGAACTATGAGCAAGCGAGTGTGCCAATTGGTTTATTGGAAGATCAACTGCAACTATTATTGCCAGAAATGGAAGCATACGTCTTGTTGTTTGAAGAAAAACCGATAGGAGTGAGTCTGCCAACAAAAATTACCATGACGGTTGTGCGCGCAGACGATGCGGTGGCAGGCGACACAGTTGGCCAGGCCAAAAAAGAAGCTGAAGTAGAAACTGGTTTATTAGTGCAGGTGCCACTGTTTATTAAAAAGGGTGAAAAGATAATTGTTGACACTACCACCAAGCAGTATGTATCTAGGGCTTAAGACTAAAAAATCCCGCCTGAAGCGAGATTTTTTAGTCTCAGAACGTAGCTCCCGGTGAGGAAGAACCTTCTGAGGTATCGTCATTATAACAAATAGTATAAGTAAGTCAATGACGATAAAAATAATACTGTTGTAGAATTGGCCAATGTCGCTTTTTCAGCAAATTATCAAGTCTCTAGATTCCAAAGCAAGTTTGGAAAAACGACTAGTTTCTCAACGGTTTTTTAAAACGGGACCCGGTGAATATGGTGAGGGTGATGTTTTCATGGGAATTAACGTTCCCGATTTACGACTAGTTACCAAAGAATACTTTCGGAATGCCGACTTGGGCGTTGTAAGAAAATTGTTAGACAGCAAGATTCATGAGCATCGACTCACGGGACTATTAATGTTAACTTACCAGTTCCCAAAGCTTCTATTGCCAGAAAAATTAGGAGTATACGATTTTTATTTGGGTCAAACTTCAAAGATTAACAATTGGGATTTGGTTGACTCATCAGCACCAAATATAGTTGGTGAGTACATGCTGGATACAAAACTGGATATGGAGCAGCTGGTCCAGTTGGCGCAGTCTCCCCTACTCTGGGAAAGAAGAATTAGTATTATTTCCACTTTGGCATTTATTAGGGCGGTAAAAAAAGGCCGAGTTGGTAGAGAATGGTTACAACCCTCTCTATTATTAGCAAAAAAATTACTTACAGATAAGCATGATTTGATGCATAAGGCGGTTGGTTGGGTATTACGCGAAGTCGGCAAAGCCGACGAGCGCTTATTAATAGCATTTCTCGATAAACATTATTTGCAAATGCCCAGAACAGCGCTCAGATACTCAATTGAGCGTTTTTCAGAGGAAGAACGTAGGAAGTATCTGAGGAAGACTAATGACCATTAATAAAGACAAAGAATTTCCTTTTGAAGAATACACACCATTTTTTGAAGGGATGAGGTCTTTTTTAAGACGAGTCCAGATACTAAGTGACATAGAAGCATTGGATTGGAAAGTTGGTTTGGTTTTGCAGAATGGAGACGAAACGAACTTTGGGAAAGTTATTGAGGAAACGAGTCGCGAAAACAAAGTGTTTCAAGCCTCATCTGAGTGGACGATGTTGTCAGAAATACTATTAAACAATTCTGATGAAAACTATGTACTAACAACATTTTGGCTTGAAATGACAAAAAGAAGTGGCTTTTTTAACAGCGACACCTCCGTTTGGATTATTCGAGCCGATACAAAAGCAATTACAGATGATGAATCGATTTTTTTTCAGTTGACGATAGTTGACAACATGGAGGATGGGGGCGTAGGAAATAATGTGGTTCTTCCGGCGCTCAGGAAAAGAGGAAAGCATATCGTATTTGTATTTTCGATAGAAGATTTCAGAGCATTGGAATCGGACGCGGTAATTATTCGATCTAATTTGCGAAGACGAATAACTCCGATGGCTTTTGTTGGCGACGTGAATACTGAGGACGGAAACTCAGTAGTATAAAATGGCTAAAATGTAGTGTGTTTGTCGATGGTGTGATTGCCCAGGTTGAGACGAAAAACGGAATATGAGTTGCTTTTTTGCGATTGCTCACTGGCAACTTTTTCCGCACTTATCAGTAAAAATGGTCCTGGTCCGTAGATAAGTTGGTCAACAAAAGTGTTGCCCCAGACTTGGCCGTGTGCGTCAATCATATTTTTTGGTATGGTGCCCGTACCGTCTTGAAACGGGATGAGTTTGCCATTTTGAAAATCAACTAATTGATAGACATTGTAAAAAGGATATTGGCGGCTGCAAGTTTGTTGAACAAATAGAATTGGAGGTTGTGCTGAAGGAGTGGCTGTCCAGGGCGCTCTCCAGCTTGTAATGTCATCTATAGCAAGTACATGACAATTTAGCCCTCCATTCATTGTGTTTGACAAGACACTAATATCAATTGCTTTTCCTGCAGAGTAGTAGTAACTTTTGTGATCACAATTTTCGTTTAAGAAACACTTGCTTGTAGCAGGATTACTAGCATCAATTGCTTCAACTACCCAATCGGTGCCTGATTTTGTATTGACTGGATCGGCTTTAATGATGGTTTTGCTTGCTAATTCGGAGGAAGGTGAAGCAGAAAGTATGTCTTTAACAAAATATTCGATTTGTTTGTCGCGAATGAGCTCCTCTGGCTTAGGAGGAGGTTGGGTAGCAGTTGGTGTAACTTGAACCCGATCATTTTCTAACGAAAAAAAAGCAAATTTTGATTTTTGTTGATAAAGTTTAGTGGTAATTACACCTAAAAGTGTCAAAAAAGTAAAAATTACAAAGAATATTAGATGTCGCTTCGTAACAGCACAATTCATTCATTTAGCATACTATAAAAGTATTGCTACTGCGTCGCGTAATTTTGCAGCCAATTCAAAATCAAGATCTTTTGCAGCCGCATTCATTTGTTTTTTAAGTTGTTTTATTAGTTTCTTCTTTTCTTCTGGTGTGTAGTTTTCTGGATGGATTTCATGTAAATCCAGTCGTTCTCTTTCAGTCAAAAAGATTGATACACTATGTTTTGTTTGATTTTCTTCTTTTTTCTTACGATTAACAATCATGTCAGTTCTAATGGGTTTGTTGATAGATTCTGGTGTTATGCTGTGGGTTAGATTGTATTGTTGCTGGACTTGTCGGCGACGTTGGGTTTCTTTGATGGCGCGCTGCATTGAGCCGGTTAGATTTTTGGCGTAGAGAATCGTGTGGCCTTCTAGATGACGCGCAGCGCGCCCCATGGTCTGGACGAGAGCAGTTTCCGATCGTAAAAATCCCTCTTTATCCGCATCAATGATAGCTACCAAACTAACCTCTGGTAGATCAAGGCCTTCTCTGAGTAAGTTGATTCCTACAAGTACATCATATTTACCTTCTCGAAGTTCTCGTAAAATATCACTTCTATCAAGCGTTTCAATGTCAGAATGCAGATAGGCGACCTTTGGCATTTCGTTTAGCTCAACCAGGACGGCCTTCTCAGTCGTAGACTTTGGTTGATGCTGGAGGTGTGCAAAATAGATTGGATCAATAGGTCCAATTTCAATTTTTTCGATCGGTAGTTGTTCTCCCCTCCAGACTATGGTTTCGGAATCGATTTGATTGGCATCAATCAAATCGTTGCTGAGTTGTTGTTTGGCGCGCGCGCTCTGCCAGAGCGCGCGAACTTTTTCTTCTGTGTTTAGATATTCAGTCAACGCCTCTGCCATTTTCTTAGTTAAAGTAGTTACCAAAACACGCTGGCCTTTCATTTTTCGTTTGAGAATTTCAATCGTTAGGTCTTCTATCTGATTTTCTGCATCACGAAGCTCAATGGTGGGATCCAGTAATCCTGTTGGTCGTATAAGTTGTTCAACCACTTCACCTTCAGCGGCTTTGATTTCAGTAATCGCGGGTGTGGCCGATACCGCCACCATCATTGGTACTCGCGCATCAAATTCATCAAACCTAAGCGGACGGTTATCGAGCGCGCTTGGTAATCTGAAACCATATTCAATTAAAGTTTTCTTTCTTGCTTCGTCACCTCGGTACATACCAGTAATTTGTGGAATTGTCATATGACTTTCATCAACGATAGTGAGAAAACCATTGGTGTTAAATTGTCTGGCATTTTCTGCAAAGTACTCAAGTAATGAGAATGGTGGATCTCCAGGATTGCGATTATCAAAATAACGAGAATAGTTTTCAATTCCATTCACAAAACCAAACTGTTCAATCATTTCTAAGTCATATTCAACTTTTTGTCTGAGCCTGAAAGGTTCAACCACTTTACCTTGAGCTTCAAGTTTTAGGATTTGTTCTTTCAAATCGATTCTGATTTGTTCAACAGCTGATTTCTGCGAAACAGGATCAATAACGTAGTGTTTTGCTGGGTATAAAACATACTCATATTTATCTGGTTTTTGTTGCTCAGTAATTGGTAGTGGTTTACCCGAAACTGGGTCTATCCAGGCGATATGTTCAATATGGTTTTCCAAAATATCGATCCGCATGGCTTTATCTTCGTAGGCTGGCCAGACCTGTATTGAATCACCCCGCAACCGATACATTCCCCGAAATAGATCAGTTTCGGTTTGATCGTACTGTAAATTCTCTAGTTGCAACAACAGCGTTCTTTTTTGAATGATCTCACCTTCGGCAATCCTGAGAAGGTACCTGCCGTATTCGACCGGAGAACCAAGATTATAAATACAGGAAACCGAAGCTACAACGATAGCATCTCTGCGCGTCATTAAGTTGGTTGTGGTAGCCAAGCGGAGTCGATCAATTTCTTCGTTAATGGTTGCTTCTTTTTCTATGTAGGTGTCGGTGCTCGGTATGTAGGCTTCTGGCTGGTAATAATCGTAATAAGAGACAAAGTAGCTAACCGCGTTATCTGGAAAGTAATCCCGAAACTCTTGGTAGAGCTGTGCGGCTAGCGTTTTATTGTGAGCAATTACCAACGTAGGTAACTGGGTTTGTTGGATGACGTTGGCTACGGTAAAAGTTTTACCAGAGCCAGTTACCCCAAGTAGTACTTGGCGTTTTTTTTGATTGTTAATTCCCTCAACCAGCTTTTGAATCGCCAGAGGTTGGTCGCCAGTCGGTTGGTAGTTTGATTTCAAGTTAAATTTCATATTGGATGAGTTCTGCGCTGATCTACTGTATGATAACACCCATGCAAATCACAGCTATTAAAACTAGCATAGTACAGCTTGGCGATAATTTAGAAGTTTTTCTTACTAATCACGTGCCAGAACTTACCGAGCGGAGTATTTTATCAGTTACTAGCAAGATCGTGGCATTGTGTGAAGGAAGGGCTGTACCAAAAATTAGTGGTGAAAGAGAGGAAAAACATCAAATAGTTCGTCAAGAAGCTGAAAAATATTTAGATCCCAACGGATCAAAATACAACCTGATGCTGACTATCAAGAGTGGAGTTTTGGCAGTTAACGCCGGAGTGGATGAATCCAACGTAGACCCAGACCACTATGTTTTATTGCCAGAGAATTCATTTTTTTCAGCAGAAAGAATCTGGCGCTGGGGACGACAGAAGTTTGATCTTAAAGAATTTGGAGTGATAATTACTGATAGTCGCACCGTTCCACTTAAATGGGGTGTTTTGGGTACAGCATTGGGTTATTGTGGCTTTGTTGGCTTGCGCAGTGAAATTGGCAAACCAGACCTGTACGGCCGACCAATGCATATGACTCAAGTGAATAATGCAGAATCTCTCGCAGTGGCCTCAGTGTATGTTGGTGGCGAAACCGCAGAAGCTCAGCCATTAGTACTAATTGCAGATGTGCCGCAAATAGAATTTACTCAAGCTCCTCCCTCGGCTAAAGAACAACGATCATTACATATCAAACCAGAAGAAGATGTGTATTGGCCCGTCATATCTAAGGCAAATTGGATTGAGGGAGGTTGTTAAACATGACGTTCCTCTTTGTATTTGCTCATCCTGATGATGAGACCGTAGCATGCGCTGGTACGATACATAAACTAGTCCAAAGTGGGCACAAAGTAATAGTTGTTTCAGCGACTAATGGCTCAGCTGGTCAAGCATCCCCCGAAGTTCAGAAAAGTTTAGTTTTACAATATGCAGGAGATCTTGGAGCGCTGCGTGAAGCTGAATTCACTATGGTTTGTAAATACCTTGGAGTTCATCAGGCTAAATTGTTACATTTTACCGATGGTCAAATTACGAATGAGCAGGTTTGGGAGAAATTAAGGATTGGGATTATTTCCTTGATTAATCAGTATCAGCCAGAAGTTATGATTACCTTTGATCACTCAGGGTGGTACTTCCACCTTGATCACGTTGGGGTTTCCATCGCGACCACATTAGCTTTTCATCAAACTAAATCTCCGCAATTACTACTATTTTCGAATTTTCAGCCACAGCAAAACCATTGGCAGTACGTTTTTCCAGATCCAACACTCTCTAGCCATCAAGTTATTGTGCAAGATGTTGAGCATAAATTAATGGCTTTGCAAATTCATGAATCTCAAGATTTAAAAGTGGTTAAACAGCATATTCTTTCCCAATCGCCACATGTAGAAAATTATCAACTTGCTTTTTTGAAAGAACAAAATGAAAATATTCTCAAGAAGCTCAGTCATATTTTCCAAGCAATTGCATCATAGGTGAACCTAGATAATCTCAATTGACTAATTGGTGTTTTGAAAAGGTAGAATGCGGTTTTTTCATACTTGAGAAATAAGAAAGACGTGACTGTGTTATGTTTGATGTGCGAAAGTCCGACCAATTTCTTACAGTTTAAAACCCACATCAAAGATCGGTTTTGGTATGCCACCAAGTCTAAATTTGTATTCTTCATTTCCTCTCAAAAAATCATAGAGACTTCTGCTGTTTTCAATGGCTTCTTTGATAGTATAAGCCGTCAAAACCTGACCAGGACTAAGGTTAGAAAAAGCAGGATTAAAACCGGAGTTATATAAATCATAATGTCCTCCATAATCAAAAATGAGCATGGTTGCAATGGGTTTTGGGTGTCGAGCGATCGACAGGAAAAATAATTTTAGCCAACCCCGTTTTGCTAATATCTGGAGAAGGTGTTCAAAAAAAGCTTGATGGTGTGGGTCCCAAAATTCTCTCTTAGATTCACTTGATTGTTGATGAAGTTCAATGAAAAGTGCCACAGCTTGTGTAGCTTCATCCACCTCAGAAATACACTCGTACGTAACTTCTTCAGTTTCCTCGATTTTTTTCCATTTACGTTTAATTTCTTGCCGTTGTTTTCTATCGAGATCCTGTAGATAGTTCTCCCATCTATTTGGCAACACGATTTGGGGACAGACTGCTTGTTGTGTAGTAGTCAATGTAACTTCAGCACTTAAGAATTTGGGAAGATGGATTAATGTGGGTGATGATTCAGGGATGCTACAGAGTGAAAAAACAGCATTTTCTATCAATTTTAGCTCATTAATAATTGCTTGGTATACCAATTCTTCATAATCTTTATGTACAATGAAATCAAGATAGTCGCTCACATCTTTACAACCAATGAAACTAACGATGTTATTTTCAATAAACAATGGTGCAAGACCCACCAACTCGCCACTCTCTAGTCGTACTGAGATGACATGTAGTTTTCCTTTCCCCAAAGTTTGCCACCAGGATGATTGATATTCAGGTGTCAGAAATATTTCGTTTACTACTGAATTATGTAAGAGCTGATGCCACTCCTGATGAAATTCTGAAAAAATAGATTCATTGCAATTGAGCGAAGAGATGACAGTCATGAGTGATGAGTATACCAATCATTTCGACATCTTATCAACGAAGTTTCGGGTAATCGTTTTCGTCTTGCATGTCAGTACTCAGCAACCATCTTCCTCTTGCGATGTGAGTCATTGGCATTCCCTCACGCCTGGGTTGTCTGATCTTTTTATCAGCTATAAGTCTATCAAGGATTTCAAAACATTGTACTTTTAAATCCCCTTTCCAATAGGAATCTCCGTAACTTCTGTTAATTTGAGCAACTTCATTTGGATCGAGTGGATTGAAGTTGGTCGAAGTGATAATTTTATCGATTCTGTTGTATGGCACCAATCCCCTTGCAATATCTAAAACACAAAAGCTGAGGGACAAACCAACAACCGTGCCGCTGGGTGGTAAATTCTCAGGTCTATATATAGGTTGTTCTAATTCTAATTCTTGATCAAGATCGTCTTCAACTCCATCTACATCTTCATTTTTTTCCTGATTTACTGTGGTTGTTCCAAGAGCCTCAAGCGCTTTCTCTATTTGCAAAAGCAACCTAAGTTGATGGGGATATAAAATTAATCCTTGTGCTTGAAGATGATCAGCTTGAAGTCTAATTTGCTCCAAATGTAGTTTTTTGATATTCAGTCCCAATGGTTGATCGCCTTCTCTTTTCATATGTATTGTTTAGTATTAATAACTATAGGTTATATATATCACTCTTCATTTAATTAGGCAAGTCTGATATGGTACTACCATGAAAGTACTTATCAAAGTCTCAACTAAAACTGGTGATGCAGGTGAATCTGGATTGATCGATGGCGTGCGTGTGCCGAAAAATCATCCACTATTTGCAGCTATTGGCGATGTTGATGAGCTCAATTCTTGGTTGGGTTTAGTTGTTGCAAAACTGAGTAATGAATTTTCGGCACACAGAGCTTATCTCCTCACAGTTCAAGATGCCCTTTTCTATTTGGGAGCCGAACTAGCTCGGTCAAAAAATACTAAGCTTGCCCCGGCAATGGTGCGAGAGCTTGAAAAACGATCGGATGAATTGCAACAACAATTGGCGGATGATTGGCACACAAAGTTTTTGTTACCAGGGGGTACAGAACTGGGGGGTTATTTAGATATTGCGCGAACTGTCTGTCGCAGGGCAGAACGATCCGTAGTCGCACTTTCACAACAGGAAAATGTTAGACCAGTGGTATTTCAATACCTTAATCGTTTTTCTGATTACCTGTATATTCTTCGTTGTTTTGTCAATCACTCACTTGAATATACGGAAAAGCAATTCGTTCGTGGTGCGCGCTGATTATTGTTGGTATCTCCGAATCAACCCCACTACGCGGCCCTGGATTTGAACATTAGTAGCATAAATTGGACTCATGCTGGAATTAGCAGGTTCGAGTCTTACTCTAGTTACTTCTTTGTAAAATCTTTTTAGTGTAGCCAAACCATTGTCTAGTAGGGCAACGACAATATCACCATCATTGACGCTGGGCGTTTCCTCGATGACGACATAGTCTCCGTCATCAATATGATCCTCAATCATTGATTGACCTTTAACCTGAAGTACATACGATCTTCTTTTACCACTGATAAGCTCAGGAGAAACCTTGAAAGAGGCATTAGGATCAGTATGTGGCTCAATGGGAGATCCTGCTGCAATGTAACCTAGAATTGGCAGATCAACGCTCTCGGATGTGGAGAGAAAGGTTTTTTCAACTAGCTCAATCCCTCTGACTTGGCCATCTTGTTTACGAATTACTTTTTTTCTTTCTAAGGCCTGCAGATGCTCGTGAATAGTGGCTAATGAAGAAACGCCAATGGCCTGCGCTATTTCTTTTAATGTTGGTGAGTAGGTATTCTTTTGAATATATTGAGCAATAAAGTCAACAATTTGACGCTGACGCTTGTATAAGGTGACTGCCATACTATCTCCTATTTTAATTAACTTATATATACTAGTTACGTTATAAATTTGGCTAACAATTACCAAACTACCCACACAGTACCCGAATATAGGGTGCTCACGCAATGGGTGAAAATGTATCAAAATAGGTAAGAAATGGAAAAAGCTAAAAAATTACTTTGTATCGGAGGTTAGTTGACTGCGTCTCATCTCAGCTTCAATCATTAGCAGCCGATTGTACTTTGCTGTGCGCTCACCTCTATTTGGGGGTCCAAATTTGACGTAATCTGCGCCAATTCCAACGGCAAAATCCGCAATTAAATCATCATTTGTTTCTCCACTTCTATGCGAAACCAAAATTTGCCAACCAGCTTTTTTGGCTAATTGAATTACCGCTATGGTTTCAGACATAGTTCCAATTTGATTTGGTTTAACCAGTAGTGTGTTGGCCATTTTCTTATCAATGGCTTTTTGGGTTCGTTCTGGATTAGTCGCAGTGAGTAGATCTGAGACAATTCTTGAGGTCTCTCCGAGTTCTGCGGTTATTTGTTGCCACATTTTTTCATCATCCTCTCTAAATGGATCTTCGAAACAAAGCACACGAAAAACATCGTATAATTTTTTGTAATACTCAAGTAATTCAGCTGGAGAATATCCTTCAGCACGTTCTCGTAAATGATATTTACCGCCGGTATAAAACTTGCTCGCAGCAGCATCAAATCCGAGGAAAAAATCTTGACTAAAAACATACGAGGTAGTTTTGGCGGTTTCTATTAACAGTTCAAATACATCGGTATTATTGTACAAATTGGGAGTGAAACCGCCAACGGGTCCAACCGAGTGAATGGCGTTTTTTGCTGCCAATACTTGACTCAAGTGGTGGAACATAGTCACAGCCATATTGAGAGAATTTGAGAAATCTAAGTGTGAGGCGGCAATAATCTGAAACTCTTGGATATCTAGGTTATTTGCACCATGCTCTCCCCCGTTCACCATGGTGTATATGCAGGTGGGTATTTTTAGAGTCTGGGACATTTTGTATTTAGATTGGATATAGAAGTAGAGTGGTTGGTTAACGCTTAAAGCACCCCCTTTTATTACTGCTTGAGAAACCGCGAGAAGTGTGTTGGCCCCTAGTTTTTCTTTTTTGGCTGTACCGTCAAGATTAATCAATAGTTGATCGATCTCTTGCTGTGAAGTTGGATCTTTGCCGATTAGCTGTGGGGCAATCAGTGTGTTAATTGATTGCACTGCTTGCGATACTCCTTTGCCGAGGAAACGATTTTGATCACGGTCTCGAATTTCTACTGCCTCATATTTGCCAATACTACTGCCAGTTGGTACACTCGCGGCAACAATACCTCCTGTGTCTAACCACAGGGTACACTCGATGGTGGGTATTCCTCTGGAATCTAGGACTTCCCTAGCCCAGATACCTTGTATTGTTGCCATAGTTATAACTTATGTTCGATTACGAGTTTCTCTGCATTTTGAATATATGATCGGGTTTCAAGGATTTGGCTTGGTTGGACACAAATTCCCAGCCAACCCAGACTAACAATCTTTTTCACTATTACTGGCTCAATGATTTGCGATAAGACCATCACGCTAATCTGTTGCGTATGAAAAGCTTGCAATAATTGTTTTGATACAGCGCTGAGGAGATCCTGGATGACAGCCGTCGCTAATTGTTGGGTGCTCTCTTTCTTCGCTCGTATCATAGCAGGATCAATACACAGTAACCTAGGCAGTAGTTCGTTTAGATTGATCAGAATCCCAGAGATGTTATCTAACGGAAAGAGGTGCAGGCTATGGGCAATAGCCGGCGTAGCTATTTCTAACCAAATTTTGACATTCGGCATTTTTTGTAGTCCACTCTTTTGTATGTGCTTGAGAAGCAAGGGAATTTCAGTAGGTGTTTTGATTTCCGGAATCACTAGATCCAAATGACTTGGAGTTTGTTTCAGAAATTCAGCGAGTGTTTGAAGCTCAAAATCCAACCATTGCGGAAAGGTGAGTAAAAAGCTTGCGCCAGACAGCCCAGCTGTTTCAGTATCTGCTGTTTTCTCACTTTCTGAAAGAAATAACTTGGCGCGTTGGGCTGGAGTGGCGTTATACAAAGAATAGAGTATATTTACTTCTCGTTTTACAGACACTAACTCAAACAATGCTCGACGGATATTGTGTTTTAAAACAGTTTGTGTGGAAGTATTTCTGAGGGCACCGATTGGGTGAAGACCTGAAGTATGAACTAAATATCTTGCAGTGATTGGACCAACACCGTCTACCAAGGGTATGGATGCCGACATTCTCGCGATGCTATTTGAGGCTACATACACTTTGGTTGCGGAAGTCGGTTGAGTTGGTGTGGTTGGATAGGAGATGTTTGTTTGACTTGGTTGAAGCGGATCGTAAAAAATAAACCCATCTTGAGTGAGCGACCAATGGATGACAATTGGGCGGAGACGCTGACGAATTATTGGGATGCTCAGTGCCGCCAACTGGCGGCACTGAGCATCGCTGAGCAATGTAAGTTCTGATTTTCTAGTGAGTCTTTGTTGCTGTTGGACATCTGGTCTGACAATGACCGCCTGACTTCGAACATCTACTTGATATGTTTCAATTTCTCCCTGTTTTTTACCCAATCCTGTCTGCGCCTGAATGACTAGTGCTGCCTTGTGTATGCCTCCAAGGTGATGTGAGGCTACAGATCCCATTACTTTTGTGATCGGGATTGCTTGAATTAAAATATTTGATGGTACTAACTGGAGGTGTTTCTTTGATTGTTTTATCGAATTAAGGATTAATTCCCCCCAAATGTTTTTAATTGCGATGAGCAGATTTACTTCACCACGAACTTCATTGATAGTACTACCGGCTGAACTGGTAGCAGAAAAAACTCTTACTGGTTGATTGGAAAAATACTCATGATATTCAGCGTGAATATGCGTTATGAAGGATTGAGGTAATAAGAGTTTGGTAAAAAATTCTGAAATTTTCTTTTGTTTGGAATTCGGACTACTTTGGTCGTCGTCTATTAGTTGTTGTAGCTTGAGTATGCTGTGAGTACTGATGAGTACCTTATCGAAAGTATCAGATGGAATGAGTAGGGTTGGTGGAACTGAAACGAATTGTCGCAACCAAGTTAAATCAAGCGCTCGATCTCCAAGGTTGGCTTGTGAAAAATCAGCAAATTGTTCTACTCGGACGACGATGGGCAGGATCGACATGCAGTAATCATACCATTTACTCTAACGATTAGGCAGATTAACTATCGATTTTTCTTTAGTAAATCTTTGAAGGACTCTACGATCGGAATGGGGCTTGGATTAATTCCTTCTAGCATGCATTGGTAAAAGGTGGCAAAGGCCATCATGGTAATCAGTTCAAAAACTTGAGCTAATTTTGTATTCCCCTTAAGCGCAATCAGCATTGTTTCTATTTCATGATCCTCAAATATCTGTTGCGAAAGAGTAACTCTTATCTGGTTGTTACTATTTGCGAGTAAACTTTGAAAAAAGAGTACTACATGAGTATCCTGTAGGCTATTGGGATAGCGCAGTGATTCAAGCAAATGATGATTCATTTCTGGTATCACAAAGTAAGTGGTAAAGGTTTTGCCGTTTTCGTTACTTTGATTGGTGGCAACGTGTATTGCACCTTCTAAAAAGTCGGGAGCAATTAAGACCGTTTGTTTATTAAACATCGTAAAGGCCAACAGTTTAGCGAAGTTCTTGTCTTGAGTAATCTCAACTGCGTACTCGTGGCAAAGGTTGGTGATGAGCTCAGTCGTTGTATCAAATTCGGATTGAGAAATTGTCACAACTCCTGCTCTTTCGCATAGTCCGATTGTCCCGATTACCGAATAACCAATTGCCATCCTAGGTTGGCCTGATGGATTATGAGTGGGTTTTATTTCATAAAGTGGCCATTGATGTTTCTTTGCTAATGAGACTAGTTCGCCGCCAGCAGCAATACAAGCAATGGTTGATTTTTTTGCTTGAGTTTGTTTGGCGCACTCGAGTATTTCTTCTGTATTACCAGAATAACTTGAGAGAATGACTAGTGTGGATTCATTTACATATGCAGGAAGTGTGTAGCCATGAATAAAGTCTAAGGGAACGGTGAGCTGTTCTGTGTACAGGTGTTTGATTACGTCTGCACCCAAACCAGATCCACCCATTCCAGCGATCACAACTTGCGTAATCGGTGTAGTTGGTTTAATCGAAATTGAACGAGTTTCTTGCCAGGCATGTTCAATTTGTTTTCCAAGTGCTTCAATCGATCCAAGCATGTTGGATTGATCCAGTTTTGCAATACTATTGCGGTCATTCAAATCGACTGAAGATGGTGTCATAGAGTCTTTCACGTTAAGTTTATACTATGATGTATTGCGGTATTTGAGGTGGTATCGTAGATAGCGAGTGATAGTTCTCCACTCGGCTTACTTAATCGAGCTGGAATTAAAGATCCTGGATTTAAAATGAGAGTTTTACCTCGTATCTCATTTCGATATTGATGGGTGTGACCGGTAAATATTGCGTCGTACATGTTGCTTTCAATCAATGCTTCAAGCAGGTCAGCATCATGACCATGATATATTGCTATTTTTTTTCCATCAAAATGCAATGGAAACATTGTTTTAGGCGCAAACTTAATTGGGTTGGGCAATTGTTGGTTTCTCTCTAAAATTCGTTTTACATCTCCTTCATTGTTACCAAAAACACTATAAATTGACACCTTCACATCACTAAAAACTGAAGCAAAATATTCCATCGTGAAGGGTGATACCCAATCACCACAGTGACAGATGGCTTCAACTTCTTCCTGGATGATTATCTGATGAGCCCAATCTATGCCTGAAAAGAAGTCGTGAGTATCTGATATTACCGCAATTTTCATACTAGCGCCTCAATTTTTGATTTTAGGCTAGACGTCGTGACAATGAAATCAGAGTTTTCAGTTAGTTGCCACTGATTCCCTGCTTTGCCCAAAGTTGAATAACCAGCCTCACTCAAAATTAAGGATAATCCTGCTATATCGTATAAATCTACACCAAAAATAATCGTGGCTTCTAGTTTCCCATGAGTGGCATACAGTAATGGCGCCACCATACAACCGAATTTTCGAAATGATCGAAAGTGGTTGCCAGCTTTAGATAAAAAGCGATATGAATCGCCTCGGGCATTAGTTGATTTACCGCTATCTAGTAGTAGTGTAATAGAATCCAACTCCGTTGCTTGAGATGGTTTGGGAAAAGGTTCGTTGTTGATGGTGGCGCCAGCCCCGAGGCTGGCGCTAAAAAGTAAACCTTGTATCGGTGACGAAACGGCGGCGGCAACTATTTTGCCATCAATTTGAAGTGCCGCCATTGAACAAAACAGCGGTATATGATGAGAAAAATTGGTTGTGCCATCAAGCGGATCGAGAATCCAGGTTGGTTTGGATGGATCAAGCGATCCTCCATATTCTTCGCCGTAAATCGAATGGTCTGGATATGTTTCAGCCAGTAGTGAGCGAAACCTTGTTTCAATTTCAGTATCGGTTTGCGTCACGT
>CAYNWG010000020.1:0-16060 GCA_964400865.1 uncultured Pseudomonadales bacterium | reverse complement strand
TTTTCTTGGGTAAATCACGCACGTGACCCACTGAAGCTTCAATTTCGTATCCACTCCCCAAAATTTGTCGTAATTTTTTGGCTTTGGTAGGTGACTCAACAATAACTAGTTGCATAACAAACTTGCATTGTAACAGATTACTACTTAAGCCAACCGTCTTGTTCTCTCCTGACAATTCCCGACATTTCTAATTGAGTTAATTCAAAGCTGAGTTGTTCTATTGGCAACTTTAGTTGATCTGCTAACTCATCTGACAAACGTACCCCACCTGCAATCAATGAAACGAGTTGTTTTTGAATTATGTTTAAATTCTCCATCTGATTGTTGGGTATAGATGTATTGCCAACACTTTCTTGCGAAGAAAGCAATCCCGCATCCACCAAAATGTCGTTTCCCGACGCCACTAAAGTTGCTCCTTGGTTGATTAACCACTTGGTTCCTTGAGAATATGGATTATCAAACGGACCTGGCACTGCGCAAACTGTTCTACCCTCTTCTAGAGCGAAGTTGGCAGTAATCATACTTCCAGAAGGAAGTGCTGCTTCTACTACTACTGTAGCTAAAGATAGTCCAGCTACAACCTGATTTCTGGCTGGAAAATTTCCCGGGCTGGCTGGCGTATTTGGTGCAAATTGAGAAACAAAGACTACTTGCTGATGTAAAAACTCCTCGAATAATTGACCATGAGAAGTAGGAAACATCTGGCCAAAACCAAAACCCAACACGGCGATGGTGGCGCCACCAGAGTCTATTGCAGCTTGGTGAGCAATTGTATCTATGCCATACATAAAACCAGAAACGATGGTGGCGCCATGCTGCACCAGCTCATTCACAATCGTCTGTGTAGCTCGCCTGCCATATGCTGTTGCTCGCCTTGTACCCACCACTGCAATTGGTTTGGTTGCTCGCAAGACATCAACTTTACCTCGAAAATACAACACCAGAGGATGTTGCTCCATTTGTTTGAGAAAAATTGGATACTTACTCTCTTCACTCAGTAGAACTTGAATTTTTTGATTGCTGAGCCACCGCCAATAACTCTCAATTGAGAATGAATTTCGATGTTGGTGGATTCCACCAATAATTTTACTGTTCTGACTAAAAAATGAACTCGCCTGTGGTCTCTCTATTACTGATTCTAATGTCACCTGGTTATTCTTTGTCCAATCGATCAACCGCCGTAATGTAGCCGAACCAATCCCATCCACTGCTGCCAGAAATACCATCGCTTGTTTCTCAGACTCACTCAACATAGCTAAATTTTACAAAAACAAAAAGACATTAACCGTAGAGCTTCGTGAATAAATACGTAATTATTGCTACAATTAAATCTTGGAATGACTCATCATGAAACTCTTTCAGGTGGTAACTTGCTTCTGACAGAGGATTCTTGTGGTTACGCGATGGCGCTCATCCTGAGAGCCCACATCATAACTGCAGGACATGTAGCCAGTGGTTTTCCTACCTACCACGTTCCCTTCTTGGATCAAATGACTGAAATACCTCTTCAGTTGATAGATGGCAGGGATTTGGCTTTTTCTACAGTCAAAACTGTTTCTCGTGGTTTTGAGAATATTGCTCCCCCCAGTCTCAATCAGTACTTAACCATTGTTGGTTTTCATGGATTTGAGCATGTTGCATTTGAAATTAAAGTCAGGGTTATTGAAATTCACCCAGATGGCAGAGTAATTGCTGAGTGGCTTAGCGGATCGGCTGCCCAGGTCGGCATGAGTGGATCCCCAGCTATAACAGAACAAGATGAAGTTGTTGGAATTTTGGTTTCCGGCGTTGAAGGCACCAATGGTAAACAACTAGTTATTGAGTCGGTTTCTGATTTAGAAAGTATTTTCTGATCCTACATACCACTGGTAGTTTCAATTTTCAAAACCAGGATATTTAAATAGCTTTTTTGTACCAGACTCGTAGATCCAGATAATATTCTCTTTTGGTCGGTATAAGAGATACCATCTGTTCGTTTCATTCCTAGAAACTGGAATCTCAATTCTCCCTATGTGCTGTGTTTCGCCCGCCTGTTGGGTGAGTTGCAAATTATTTAATCCCTCTGCCATCTCCCTTTCGGACAATCCCAACAGCGCAGAGCCATTCAGAAATATGTGCGCTTTATTTTCTTCGATACCTGTTCCACCACGATACCGGCGAGATCTTTGGCGGTCTATTCCTACAATAGCGTCAGCCGCACTGTGTGGGTCTTTCTCATGTGCGTATCTCACATTGTCAAATTGCATATGACTATAGGGACCAACAATGGTAATCACCTCTACGTTATCCGCTCTCTGCAGAGCCAATCCTACATCTGCAGACTCAGACCACATTGATTCGTGGATTAGTGTAACTAAGCCAGTTGATTTATTTTTAATCAACGCTGCACCGCATTGCACAAAATCCCGACTATATATAGTCTCTCCCTTTGAACAGAGAGTCCAATGCTCACTTCCAGACAAAAAACCTTCAGTTTCTGCTTCACTAGCAAAAGGTTCGGGGAAAGCATTATGACTTTCGTTGAAATATACATTCTCGTAAACTGCCATGGGTTGCCAGTTTAAAGCCACCCTCTCAAGCTCGATATCAAGATTAGCTAGTGAATTTTCTAACATACGTTTTTACTTTCCCACCATCCATTCTACCAACTCCAACGCTATTGGCGCTGCATCGGCGCTACCCTCTTTATATGGCTTCTCTTCATCACTTTCCACCAGCACTGTGATTACTAATTCTTTGGGCAAAGGATTTTGTTGTACCTTCGCCAACCATTCGTCTCTGGCATGATCCACTACGGCTATCGTCTCAGGTTCTTCGCTCGGAGCTAGACTACTCAATTTGGGCACACCCACCACGACTGAAAACCAACCATGGGTTTTACGAAATCCCCGTTCATCTGCTCCACCAAATTCCGCAGTACCAGTTTTACATGCTGCCATTCCGTTCGCAATCGCCTCATTTGGGTTTGGATTAGGGTCAAACTGTTCGTTATAAGCAAAAAACGGAAAGGCGGTGCCGCCTGTACTACAGGCGGCAATCATGCCCTTCAGAATAGGAGTTACATTTTCTTCTTTCATACCCAATGAATAACATTCATTCTTACCATCTTCAGAAATGTGTGGCTGACAACGAACTCCCTGATTAGCGATAGTTTGAAATAACTGAGAAACTTGAACCGGACTCACCAATAAATCTCCCTGTCCAATCCCATAGTGATAGGTATTTCCCAAGTACCATTGCTCGTGCAGGGTGCGTTCCTTCCACTCTGGATCTGGCACTAAACCGCTTGCTTCTCCATTCAGCTCAATACCTGTTGGAGAACCAAAACCAATATTCCGCGCCCAAGTTGCAATTGTATCTGGACCCGTAAACTCAGCTGCTTTGTAAAAATAGATATCATTGGAGCGAGCCAAGGCTCGCTCCAAACTAATGTCACCTTCCGTTCGGCCATACTGTGAAAAATACCAGTTCGCATATGCGTACTCACCTACTTTTATAATTCCCTCATCTTTCACCACTGTACTCGGCGTAATACTCTCCGATTCTAGTCCTGCAATCGCCGTAACTAATTTAAATACAGATCCGGGAGGATACTCACCTGCTATCGCTCGATTAAACAACGCCTTATCTGGATCCTCCAAAAATGATGTAATCTGCTGTCGTCTAAGAGCTTGCTCCTCGTCGGTTTGAGTAAATTTGGTAAACACATTTGGATCATATGAGGGTGAACTAACTACAGCCAAAAGAGCGCCGGTTTTTGCATCTTCTATGACCACAGCTCCCGTATTGTTCTCCATAGCCTTCTGAGCTACAGCGGTTAGATACGGGTCAAGCGTTGTTTTGATAACTTCACCAGGAATCATTGGTTTTTCTTGGATCACCCGATTTGCTTCACCTAAAGCCGTAACCTCATACTCAATTTCTCCAGCATTGCCTGTTAACAACGCGTTAAAAGTTCGTTCTAAACCGGTACGACCAACTAAATCTGTTATTTCAGCATCTTCGTTGAGCAACAGCTCTTCTTTTGAGATTGGACCAACATAACCTATTACATGTGCGCCAGATAAATTATGTGGATACCAACGAGAATATTCCTTTCGAATTTGAGCAGCCTGAGTTGCCAGCAATCCAAGAGCGGCACCATCATCTACCAATACTTCTGTTGAAAAAAAAGTTGTTAAATCCTGTTTTTGCCAGTACCGAATACTATTTTTGACCATCGGCTCACCATATCGATCCAACAAAACACCACGGTTGGCAGGTACGGACAATTTAAAATCACTATTATCCTGAGCAGCTGCCCGATACCAACCAACCTGACCGAGCTGTAAATCAACCAAACGAGCCAACACTACAATCACACAAACAAGTATCGCACTCAAAAAAATTCGTGCTCTCCAAAAAAAAATATCGGTATTTTGCTCTGACACTGTGCTACCGAATATACCATGTTTGCGATTGAAAGCGCGAAAACCAACTCCATTGGCTCATTCCTATAATCGCAATTAGAGAAATAACCCAATACAGCACTACTTCTCCCGATAGAATGCCTCTTGCCACAACGAACAACAAAAAACTGATAAAGTTTGATAGCCCTATCAAAAAAAGCCTTGATTGTTTCGTGCTGAATCTCATCGAATGATCAAAAAGAAAGGTCGCACCAAAAAAAAGCAGTGTGACTAACCATGAAAGTGAAAATATGCTACTAAACATCAGTGAACAAAACAGTAGGTATATAACTGCCCAAGTTGGTTGTTTTGTTCCACGAGAAAACTTCAATAGTAGAAAACAAGCTAACAATGGAAGTCCCAAATGAAAATCTATCATGAGTGTGCAATATACCAAGCTTAGCTTGAGTGCTAAGATGAGGAGTAATCGAAGCTGTAATGTATATCTCATAGTTTTTTACTGAATTTCTACCAATCTGGCGGTATCAAATGTATTAACTTGGTCGATCACAAAGGTTTGCACTGCGTCTGTAGGTTTGGTTAGTTCTTGACCTATCGTCCCTATAAATACGCCTGGTTTAATTCCTTTTTCTCCAGCCGACATCACTCTATCACCAGATGAGACAGTCGCGGCCTGGGGTACTTCAGTCAAAACGAGTTGTTGGTCTCGTCCACGCACCACACCCCTTTGTCCAAGATTTGTAATACCAATTACGGCAGAGGCATCTTGATCACTCAACAAAATAACTCGAGAATACTCAAGATTAACTTCGCCCAATCTACCAACTAACGTACCGTTTACTAAAACTAAATCTCCCGTTTTGACAGCAGATTGCGTACCATGTTTAATCAATCTATACGGAAAGGACAATACTGGCGTTGTAATCAAACCTTGTGTTTTTATCTCAGATTCAATGCCAAGTTGAGAGCGCAGTTCTTGATTTTCTTTCTCTAATTGTTCTAAATTTACCAACTGGGCTTGCAAATTAGCATACGCTAATTCCAACTCTTGGTAGGTCTCTAACTGATTCCAGAAGATAAAAAGGGATGAAATCGGTGTCTTGATAGTTTGAATCCTCTGAGCCGTCGCCAATTGAATCGGAAGACTATATTGTCTTATTAAGCTTTGAATTTCCTGAGCTGAACCAGTCATTTCGGCTACACCCAAAGCTACTAAACAGGCTATCAAATAAACAGTAACTCTGGCAAAGAATTTATTTTGAGCGAACATAATTTTTTGTTACCAGCGGAGGCAGACTTGTTACTGCTACTAAATTAGTTTGCATTTGCATTGAAAGTACTCGTTCAATATTTTGGGTCAACCCAGTGAGCAATGAGCCTCCACCAAAACAATAAAACTTTGTTGTTGTTACATCATTTTCAATCGTTCGAGATAAACGCGCAACCTGCTGTTTAATAAGCCACAACCACTCAACGACAATTGCCACAACTGATGACTCAACATCTTCTTGATTAAGTACCAGCCGAACGCTCGAGCCATTCCCTATTTGTTTGGCGGTGAGTCCTATCTTACGCTTTTTTGTTGAACCATCTATTGTCGGTACAAACACAAGCTGCTTGAGCACCTGTTCAATTTGTTCTGAACTTAATTGTATATTCCGTTGTGTGATAGATCTTTCAAGAGCTTGAACGAGCCTGTTCAATCCCCAGGGGAAAGAGTTGCCAGTAACATATCCATCCTCATCATAAAACGCACAAGTCGTGTGACTATAACCAAAATCAATGATCCAAGTTGGCAAGAATATTTCTGTTTGTAACTTACTAATTAGTATTTCTTCTGTCAAAAAAGTAACTCTTCTACCCAAGGTTGCTGTAAACCTCAACCATTGCTTACCAATCGAACCAGATTGTCCAGTAGGGACAATAAATAGTAGCGGTGTGAACACCGAAATTGAAGATCCGTCAACCCAAGTTATCTGACTCAGCAACTGAGTTATATAGCGTTCCAGTCCGACCAGATGTGCAATCATACCGTTTTGAATAGGATAGACTGCTCGTAAATGCCGTTGAGCATCTGAAGCAAGTTGCCTGACTGCCACTGCCCCGATCGAAACATATTTTTCAGATTGTTGATCAACTGCAATCACGGTGGGCTGTTCCCAAATTAGCCTACCCTTATATGCAACTTTGGTGTACGCAGAGCCACAATCTATCACCAAAGGAGGAAAAGCTCCACTCGGTACAATTCGAGCAACAATACTAGAAAGACTCATCGTGGTGCTATTATAACGACCAAATCACTATGCAGGTAATGAATTAAGTAAGCGAGCCGCACTCAGCCATCTATCTTGAGTAACAAGACTCTCCGACTCTTGAATCTTCTGTAACACATCGGTTTTACCAGAGTGCAAATCTTTCAAGCCCGCAATGCGTTCCTTGACCAAATCCGCCTTAAGCTCAAGCGCTTTCTCCAACATTATTTCTTCTAAATCGGGAATGAGTTTTTCCAAAAACACCACGACCGCCTCCTGTTCCATCAGAGGTTTTTTGGTATCGTTATTAGTCATTTGTTGCAATTGCTCATGCTCTTCTTTAGTCAGCAACAACTGCACGTCGTTCTCCAGAAAATCCTCCCATATCACTTGCTGCAATTCATCCAAAAAGGTTTCTTTTTGCTCGTTTGTGCCATCCTCAACCCCAAGTAAATAGAAAATGTTTTGATCTTCTAATGTTTCTGAAGTGGTACTCGCAGAAACGGTTGCTTGACCAACTGATGGCGGTGTGACAACATTTTGAGATGATGTTACGGTTGGTTGATCATACGCGTCTGCATAAGACTGCGGATCTTGATTACTTGTTGGATTCTGGACAGGTTGGTCTTGCATATCACTACCTTAAAAATTATAGTACAGCCACTATAGCAAGAAAGTCAGAAACTGCAAACTATGGAAAATAGTCTTGATCGTTGGCTAAAACGAGCACTCGTCTCACTATTTCATTTTGGTGCGTTAGCACTACCACTGGTCTTTGCTTTTACCACCGAGGAACTGTTTGAATTTAACAAAATGATCTTCGTTTATATTTGGGTGATCATTGTTTGTCTAGTTTGGCTAGCTCGCATGGTAATTCAAAAAAAACTATTACTAGTAAAAACACCATTTGATCTACCAATTATTGGCTTCATTGTCTCTCAACTCTTTGCCACACTTTTTTCAATTCACCCCTACACATCTCTCTTCGGCTACTATTCAAGATTTCATGGTGGATTGGTTTCAACTTTGGCCTATGTTCTTCTCTTTTATGCTTTTGTCGCTACTTTTGTTGAAAACTCCCAATCAAAAAACACTCCCTTTTGGTCACAACCGATTGCACACTGGCTGTTTAGCTTAGTTATTGGCTCTGTGCTCGCAAGCTTGTATGCCCTACCAGAACACTTTGGATATTCTTTCAGCTGCCAGCTCGCTACAGGTGCATTCAATGTTAGTTGCTGGGTTCAAGATGTGCAAAACCGCGTTTTTGGCAGTTTCGGCCAACCAAACTGGTTGGCCGCCTACCTCATTCTGCTTATTCCACTTGGCCTGAGTTTATTGATATTGAAAACGAAATCCAAACTTTGGCTGGTTCTGGTTGGCACCATTACACTCTGGTATTGTGTTTTACTCTTCACCAAATCTCGTTCGGGACTATTGGGATTAGGAGTCGGCACAGTCTTCTTGACGAGCTGGTTTGCTCTTACATTCCTCAGGCACACCTGGTCAACCCATACAGTTACACTCAAGCAAATGATAATCCGATTCGGTCTTATTGGCTTTCTACTTCTCACGAGTACGCTATATTTTGGTACGCCGCTGACTCCCTCAATGACGCAGTTATTGAACAAAACTGAAGCACCAAAAACCGAAGTTTTTGGTCCCGCTCTTGAGGCAGGTGGTACAGAGTCAGGCGAGATTAGAAAAATAGTTTGGCAAGGAGCAATCGATGTTTGGAAACGCTATCCTTTTTTTGGATCTGGGCTGGAAACGTTTGCCTATAGTTACTATCAAGACAGACCTATCGCTCACAACATGGTGTCTGAATGGGATTTTTTGTATAACAAGGCTCACAACGAATGGTTGAATTATCTGGCCACTACGGGGAGCATTGGTTTTTTGGCGTTTGTTAGCCTCATCAGCAGTCCATTTTTAATTGGCTTCATCTGGGCAAACAAGCTGCGCCAGAGTTCAACCGATATTATTCAAAAATCGATGCCAGCGCTAGTTCTATCTGGAGGAATTCTTGGAGGTTTACTTGCACTTTCTATCTCAAATTTTTTCGGTTTTTCTACTGTTGCTGTTACCACAGTACAATTTCTCTTCATGGGAGTCTTAGTTAGTCTTTGGCATCGCTCACCACAACTTATTCCTGACAAAGCCAAAAAACCACTCAGCATTACCCAATACCTTTTTTTGTCTGGAGTCGGTATTCTTGGAATTGTGCTGGTGGAAAAAACTCTTTCAATTCGGCAAGCCGATGTGCTTTACACTGAGGGCAAAGCTGCAATACAGCAAGGTCAGTTAGCTATAGGATCAGACAAAATTCTTTCAGCAATTGCTCTCAGACCACAAGAAGCTAGTTATTACTCCACGCTGGGTGGCTATTATGCAAATATTGCTGGCCAGCTTGCAGCTGGCCAGCAAGCAAGCGAAGCTGCCACTTTGGCAAGTCAAGCTGCTACCCTACTCGAAAGTAGTACTCAAGTAAATCCTGTCCATTACACCATGTACTTAACCAAAATTGGTTCCTATATGCAGCTAGCTCCACTCGATATAGCCTGGTTAACCAAAGCGCTTGAAGTGGTAGATAAAGCTAAAACATTAGCCCCAACTGATCCAAGACCATGGCTGCTCGAGGGCAAGATTCTAGGTTACCAATCACAATACGATCAAGCAATCATTCGCTTACAAAAAGCTCTTGAACTAAAATCGAATTACGCCGAGGCTCGTGGCACCTTAGCCACCATTTACGAATTACAAAACAACCCCCAAGCTGCTCTCGACCAATATCGATACATCATCGAAAACATTAGTCCCGATGATGCGGTTCTCAAAGCCAAAGTTGCAAGTATGGAAGCAGCTCTTAAATAAGTTATAGGTTCCACTAAAAATACTCTAGGCCTAGCCTATTTTCTCAAGTATGAGGTATACTATCCCTGCCTGAATATGCAAATAATTACTATCCCCCACCCCACACTGCGCCAAAAAGCACTACCGGTCACTCGCGTGGATAAAAAATTACTAACATTTTTGAAAAATTTAGGCCAAACCTTAACAAATACCAAAAATCCTCGCGGGGTGGGGCTGGCAGCCAATCAGGTAAACAAGAAAATTGCCGTTTTTAGTACACTTGTAGCGACCGACTTGAGTAAGACACCGCAATTACGACTTTTTATTAATCCAACCATTATCGATCGATCTGAGCAAACTACTCTTGGCCTAACAATTAACGATAAAAAGCCATTTGAGGAAGGATGTCTTTCCATGCCCAAACTCTACGGAGCCGTTCCAAGATCTTTATGGATTAAAGTAACCTTCGACCAAGTTATTGAAAATGAACTTGTGACTCAAACCGAAGTATTTGAAAACTTAGCCGCTCGTGTAGTCCAACATGAACTCGATCATCTATTTGGCATACTCTTTACTGATTACAGCGCCACAACTGGTTTACCAATTTTTAAAGAAGTTAATCCAGACAGATGGGAAGAAGTTGATCCAAAGTTATTAACCCTCTTTTAAATACTCAATGTCAGATCAAAAAAACAAATATCGAATTGGACTAGCTGGGTCAACCCAATTCACTGTTGCGTTAGCTAACCAACTCAAGTCTGATGATCGATATACCGTTTGTTGGACACTTTCCCCTGAGACTAAAACTATTGGCAGACGACATGTTGAAGTGAATAACCCACTCCACCTCTGGAGCATCGAGATTGGTGTTCCAAGTGTGCGTATAGCAAACAAAATAGATCAAAAGGTTAAGCTAGACATCGAAATCTTACACACCGAAATTGATATTTTGCTAGTGGTAGATTTTGGCTACTTCGTTCCCCAATGGTTATTGGACCTGCCAAAAGTAGCGCCGCTCAACTTACATCCTTCAAAGTTGCCGGAGTGGCGAGGTAGCAGTCCGGGTCAGACGGTATTGTTAAGCGGCGCCCAAACTTCGGCAATAACCCTAATACAAATGGATAATCAATTAGATCATGGACCAATTATTCATCAAGAATCATTTACTGTTGATCCAAGTTGGACTCAAGTTGAATACTACCAGACTGCATTTGCTGCGATCAGGCCTTTGATTGGCAATTTGATAGAGCAGTATATTCTGGGCAAGCTGATCCCCTCACCTCAATTAGATTTGTCCCCAACACCGATTGCTCGGGAACTATCAAAAGTTGACAGTTTTTTACCTTGGGAGCTAGTGCAAGAACTGATGACGGCTACTAGTGAACCAGATAAGCTAGAGGCTCTAGAATCCCAGTTACCACCTTTCTTAAGTACCGTCTGGCAATATCTCACCATTCCCAATCCAAGTGTTACCAACCTAACTGAGTTTATTGTGCGCGCTACGCGCGCACTCTCGCCCTGGCCCCAGCTTTGGACTCTAGTACCCACCGCCAAAGGAGAGCGTCGGTTAAAGATTCTCTCGGTTGACCCAGCATCCACAGACAAACTAGTACTAACACAGGTACAACTTGAAGGACAACAACCAGCCCTCTGGAACCAAATTAAAAGTTCCATTCTGAACCAAATCCCTGCTCAACCATAGAGTAACTTTACTCTTGTATTCTTGCTTTACGTTTGATAACTTACTTTAAATTCTATGGTCTAAATGAACACTGTTCAAAAATAGGCGCGCTTTCGTTAAAAAAACATGGTAAATCGATTATAGTCTGGAGATCACACCTCACATATACAATATGTGGTTTACACTAAAGCATGGCGCCAGATGCGGTTATGTTTTAGTCTAACCAAATAAATAAAATCAAGTATCGTGATTAATTCTTTCAATAATCTAGAGAAAAAAAAGAAAAATTAGGAATTTGCTACCGCTTCTGGCTTAAAATGGGTAGTTACACCTGACTTCTTAAGCATTCTGAGCAACTTGGTGGGTACGCGCATTCTTGAGCGTACACCATCACTTATTACAGTAACTGTGTGTAAATTATAGCCAAACCTGCGCTTGGAGCGATTCTTGGCGTGAGAAACCTTATTCCCAGTGTGGGAGGTTTTTGGAAATTTTAAAGCAAATTTTGGCATAAGGAGGGTATTGTACCACAGCAAACCGTGTGCAACAAAGATGAGACCCTTCGGCCATGTTGTATAATCGGTATTTCAATGCTAAACCTGCTTTTTTCTAGTCCTATTGCCTTCGCCATATTGGCGGTTGTGCTGGTGGCCTCAATTACCATTCATGAATTTGCCCATGCTTGGGCTGCCGATCACCTGGGTGATCCCACCCCTCGTAGTCAGGGTCGCATTACGCTTAACCCTCTCGCCCATCTCGATCCGCTTGGCACTTTGGCAATTTTATTAATTGGTTTTGGTTGGGGCCGGCCAGTTGTGTTTGACCCCTATAACCTCAAAAATCCTGTCAAGGACGCTGCGTTAATCGCGCTGGCCGGCCCAGCTTCAAATCTCATCTTAGCCACCATTGTAGCAATCGCTTTCAAACTCGGTCTTTTAAGCTTCTTAAGTGTAATCGGTGCAAGTGCGATTATTACTCTTATTGTTTCACTTAATGTCATGCTCGCTATTTTCAACCTTATACCCGTATTTCCTTTGGACGGGGAAAAAATCCTGGTTGCTATCCTACCCCGCACCACCGCCATTGAGTACAGTCAATTCATGCGTCGCTATGGCATGATTGTTTTACTTTTCTTGCTTGCTCCCTGGAGTGGTAGCTCACCTATTTCTACGCTAATTTCGCCAATTATCGGATTTATTACTAATGTATTAATTGGGTAATCACATACAGATGCCAAAGTCGGTTGAACACTCCCTAAGGGAACTAACAGCGATGCAGTTGGAGTTCAAAAGGAGAGTCGACGATATAGAATCGAGTTCTCCGTTGCTCCCACTGAATGAACAATTTCAGCTGTATGCTCTACGAGAAATCAAAGGCAGAGAAATTACTGGCGATAACTACACTACGGCAAACGTAAAAATACAAAAGGTTGAGTTTATCAATCAATTTGGTTTCTTTGATCTGTGCATTTGGGTTACTAATCGGGAAAAAAAAATCCTATTAATTTCTCCCGAAATATATTCTCGTGGACTTTCAGGTAACGAAGCGGGAAATGGTCAAGTCACACTGCTTGCTTTACACCATTTCCTCCAAGCGTTTTCTACTCATTCGGGATATACAATTATCTGCCTTACCAGTTTAAATTTCGGTTCTGAACGACTAAATGCTGCTGCTGGATATCCCATCCCGCAATTAATGAGACACCATATACCAAAATTTAAAGAGCTGGTTCCAAGAGATCAGTTTATTAACTGGCTAGAATTACTCGAGACACTCACTCATGAAGCAAGTTATTATTACCAATACACACCAAGACAAGAAGAAATAACGTTGGAATCACACCCTCAATTACCGATAGTCGTAGATTTTCTTGGTTTAAATCAAGCTGATAATGATCAACAAGGAAACTCAATAGGTGGTCTTGGTAAAGGTCTGAAAAACTTGAGAACAACAATTGAAGATCGCTTTGGACAAAAAGACCACTCCACAACTAATTAATTTTTTATCTTGCTAACTGCCTTTGTAAAGATGTCCTCGTTCAGCATATTTACTTCGACAAGATCTGGCTTGGGTAAAGCTTGACTTTTCGGGTATTGTTTTGGTATGACTATGGTTAATGTACCAAACAGTTGATGAAGCCATTGATGTAATTGGCAGTTACAGTCATGGCAAATTTGTGCCAAAAAAATTCCGCTGGGGCAAGCGGGTGCTGGTAGTTGATCAAATTACTCTCCAATCTGATACTAAAGATGGTGGCGTCCGCAAACGTTTGGTAAGTGTGGTAGTTGACAAAGAAGTGTATCGATTAGAATTCAACCGAGAAAGTGAACAGTGGTACCTCAGAGAAATGTGGGTGGAATAATCTTGACAAGGTGAAATTAATCATGTGTCTATTGAGCGCTACCGGCACCAGTTACATGGCTCTTCAAGATATTGGCTAGAACGGGCGCTCCAAAGGAGCTAATGCTATCAGCAGAGACATCGGAACTCGTAAATACTAAAGTAAGTCTCTTATCTTGGGATGTAGGAAAAAAGGGTGGTACTAAAATACGTACAAACTCAGCACCTCGCAACGTAATAGAATAATAGGGAATATGAGTATTCGTATACGTAGCCTTTAACGGAAATTCAAGTCCACTGGTAATTTCAGCATGCAGTGGATCACAATCCTGAGCTCCGATCAGTTCAAGTGAACCAAATTTTTCTGCGGGACCAAAAAATTCTCTCATTGCAGCCTCATCTGCCCTTGCTCGCTCAGCTTGAATAATATCTGGGCGATTTTCACGAATAAGCGTATCTACAGCTCCTGCTAGTTGAGTAGAATAAGCGCTGGCTACGTCAGCTCTTATCAATTCACTAATAAAATTATCCGCTAGTTGGACCGCTAGGTCATGTATGTTAATCTCCGCTTCCCCCATGTTGCTACTCGCGGCATCAGATTCTGCTGGCCCCGATGCTACCGACCGACCTCCAAACATCCTACTCCATCGATTACCCAGACGCCCCTGGGGTGGCTTTTCTGCAGGAAGTGAGGGTTTACCTCGATCCAAAGCACGCTCAAAAATATCAACTAAATCTGATTTCTTTTTTATTGCTCCGCCAATTTCATTTTGCCCCTGATCAACAATATCTTCATCCTCCAGCGCTAAAACCCAAGGCAGTAATTCGAGATCTTTGAGTGAAAGAAGCGAGCTTGCTTGCTCAGTCAACACACCGACTTTCATTTGACCAGCCGCTTCTGCTTCCGCTTTGGGCATTTCTGACAGCACCCGCGTCATATTCTTTTTTAACCAACCTTCAAAAGATGGATCATGCGTTTCTTTAGTCTGCCTCTCTGTAATATATTTCTGTGCTAGTTCCGCATCGGTACGTTCCGCAACCTCATCCACCAATTCTTGACAGATCGCATCAACTCGCTGTCTCATTTGTGACGCCATGGTTCCATTTTTTTCAAAAAGATCTTCAAAAGTTAATGGCTGATTTTCATCTGTACTCGGCAAAGTATGGTTGGCTTCTAAGCTTTGAAGATAGCGTTCTCGAGTTTGCGTCTTAACTTCTTCGAGCAATTCTAAAAATAGTTCTCTAACATTGGGTTTTTTCTGTTCCACCCTATCTAGTGATTGTTCTGCACTGTCACCTTGACCGTCATCACCCAAATCGTTACCGCCACTATGATTTAGCTCCTCGACTATAGGTTGAGCTGCCTCTTGCATTTCATTCCTTTTTTTATTTAGCTGTAAGTTAAAACTACTCTTGCAGTTTCGGGTCTGATTCGTGTATTACTAAGTTGTATGTCATGTTGAGCCCGTCGAAACAAACACACTCAGCATAACACTATTCAGTATGACAAAAACTTTCCTCCATGTCGATGTGAATTCTTATTTCGCCACGATTTTGCAACAAGAAAATCCTGCGTTGCGAGGGCGGCCGGTGGGAGTGGTTAAGGAAACCGGCCGCACCGTCCTCATTGCCACCTCCAAAGAAGCCAAGCGGTTTGGTGTTGGCACTGGTAGTTACGTGGCTGACGGCAAGAGTCGCTGCCCCACTCTTACCGTTTTGCCAGCCGAATTTGATCGCTACTTAGCTGCCACCAAACAGCTGTATCAAATTTTTAATCAAGTGGCGCCAACCGTCCAGATCTACTCACTAGACGAAGCCTTCATTGATATTAGCGATTGTCGTCGCTACCTGTACCCAGAACCAGAACGGTTGGCGCTTCACATTAAACAACTCATCAAACAGACCCTGGGCAGTTGGGTCACCTGCAACATTGGTATTGGTCCTAATCGATTTTTAGCCAAACTCGCTTCGGAAATCAGTGGTAGCAACTCAATTCTCACAGCCAACAAAAACAATATTGATCTCATGCTTGCCCAAGCCAAATTTAAAGATGTTTGTGGCATAGGTTACCGATTAGAGAAAAAACTAAAAAGTCTTGGTGTAACTAATCCCTACCAAATTCGCTTCTACTCAGATGACGATCTAGCCAGATTAGTTGGTTCGTATTGGGCGGTGGAACTCAAAAAAATCGCCTACGGCCAAGAGCCCCACTTACTCGAAATCGTTAGCCGTCCACCGCCCCACCAATACACCGTCGGCCGGTCAATCACTGGCTGGCGCACCACTTCACAAACCAAAGAAATCCTACAAATTTTACTTAACTTAACTGAAGAAGTTACCTTCAAAACTCGAGCAATGAATCTGGCCGGCCGACAAGTTTTTCTCAGTCTTTCCGGACAAGATCAACAGTGGCAGACCCATCGCACGGTTAAATTTCCCATCCGCCATACGCAAGTAATGTTTGCGATTATCAAAGATGAGCTCTTCCCCAGTTGGTCCCCTCACTTTGCTGTTATTAGATTTGCCGT
>CAYNWG010000019.1:0-16203 GCA_964400865.1 uncultured Pseudomonadales bacterium | reverse complement strand
AAGCTCAAACTGGTTCTCTGCGACTGGATGACCTAATTAAAATAGTCACTCCAACATTTTTTGACAATCCAAGCGTTGGTTACAAATGGGGTCCTGGCTGGAACCAACCAACCAATCTTGTGGTGTATTTTAGTTGGATTGGTTTGATTGCACTGACATGGTTGTTGTTGCAAGCAAAAAAACAAAAGCTTGATTTGATTTTATTTGGAAGCATTCTGACCTGCATACTATTTTCTTACAGTGACTCCTTACCGCTATTTTCACTATTACAACAAATACCCATTATTGGTTCCTCAAGAGGAGTTACTCCTATACTCTCAATAGCCACATTAGCAGGATCTTTGCTTGTTGGTCGGGCCGTTTTATTGATGAAACTATCTGCTTTCTCTCAGAGAAAATATTTTACCGTAGTACTACTCATGACTCTTCTATTTGGATTGCTATTTATATTTTCAAAATTTAATTTTTCTCAAATATGGACTTTTGCAAACTCTGTCTTGGGTGGAGCTTTACAAAATAGTGCTTTTCATACAATTGAAAAAGATAGGGTAGTAAGCAACTCGATCTTATTGAGTTTGAGTCTCCAGAGCCTTTTTTTCTTACTGGCCTCTTGGTTTTTGCTTAAACGAAAAATGTTACTTGTGATTTTTGTTATTTACCTTGATCTCGTATTTTTTACGAAACAGTACTATTTTTTTGGACCAACCGATCTCTATGAAACACCAAATTCTACCGAGCAACTAGTACAAGTTGAAAAGACTTTGGGTTATAATTTTCGATTACTTACCAGAAACTACAACGCACCCTATGCTGACTTTGGTGCCTATTCTGATGCATTGATTGTGAGGCAGCCATTTTCGGATTCATTTGTGGATACGCAAGAAGAAGCAAACTTTTCTGTAGCACTCAAAATGAAGGAGTTATTGACTCCTGGATGGAATACGCCAATCAATATACCAACTATTAATGGGTATACAACATTATTACCTATCTCAATATCACAGGATTTTAGTGATCCTTTGGATGAACATGGCATTAACCGTTTGCCAGAAATTTTGACTACTCACAACCAGCTGGAAAAATGGTCTGTTGGTTATTATCTTGTGGATACATGGTATCCCGACTATGGTGAGGTGTTTCCCGAGATTATAGTAGCCAGTGGTGAAGGTTGGAAATTGTACCAACTGCCTAATATATTATCCAGAATTCGCTACGAGAATGGTGAGAGTGCGGGCGTCATAGCATTTGATGAAAATCCCAACGAATTGGTAATGACCATCGATGCTGATCGCGCGCAAAAATTAATTGTGGCAGATAGATATGATCAAGATTGGCGCGCGACAGTCAACGGAAAAAGTGTAATTGTGTCAAATTTTGAAGGCATGCGATCGGTGCCTATAGTAGAAGGTAGGAATGAAATTAGGATGTGGTATTCTCCCACACTTTTCTATATTGGTGCAATAATTTCTGGATCAACTATTTTGTTTCTTGTGTTCTGGATACATTACACCAGGAATCGTTGGCAGACAAAGTAATTGTCTGCTAGACTTCATATAGCTCACTTGTTACAATGAGCGCTTATTATGGGAACCAAACGTGACTACTACGAAATTCTTGGGTTAACCAAGACTGCAACTGAGGCTGAGATTAAATCTGCTTACCGCAAGCTGGCTCTCAAGTGGCATCCAGACAAAAACCCCAATAATAAGAAGGATGCTGAGGAAAAATTCAAAGAAATTAATGAGGCATACCAAGTTTTATCTGATGCTCAGAAAAAGCAATCCTATGACCAATTTGGACACGCCGCATTTGATGCAGCCAGTGGTATGGGTGGTAACCCATTTGCGGGCGGATTTAGACAAGGTCCGTTTACCTGGTCATATACTACCAATGGCCAAAACCCAACTGGCGATTTTGATTTTTCTGATCCATTTGAAATCTTCGAACAATTTTTCGGCGGTGGTTTTGGCCAGCAAACTCAGCGCAGGCCACGTTATTCATTACATATAGAATTCTTTGAAGCTATTCGGGGAGTGACTAAAGAAGTTACGATTGAAGGTAAAAAACACACAATTAAAGTTCCAGCGGGAGCCAACGATGGTACGCGCCTGCGATTTGATAATTTTGACATCACTATCGATGTGGGATCTCATGCACATTACAAGCGCGAGGGCAACGATTTATTTATGGATCATTCTATTTCTTTTTCTTTGGCTGCCCTTGGTGGGACAACGGAGGTAAAAACGGTTGATAACACACTAAAATTAAAAGTTCGTCCAGGAACAGCTTCTCACACGATGGTTCGATTGAGAGGAGAAGGGGTGCCACACTTGCAGCGCGGTGGCAAAGGCGATTTATATGTAAGGTTAATAATTGCCGTACCAGAAAAGCTAAATCGAGATCAACAAAGACTCATTAAAGAATTGCAGGATCTTGGAGTCTAGCCCAATTAACTAATTGAATTGTGGAGCAACCCCGCGTCTTTTTCTTTTTTATACCGTTTGTGCAACAGCTTATATTGTTCTTCGTTGTAAACAGGTAAAGTGAAAGTAAAGGTGGCGCCTTGGTTTTCACCTTCCGATTCAGCCCAGATTTTACCTCTATGAAGTTCAATGATTGATTTAGAAATATACAAGCCTAAACCCGTGCTTTCTGTAGACGGATGATTAGATTGGAGCGAGTCTTTGACAAAGCCAAACTTGGTGAAAAGTGCGGATAGGTACGTTTTATCTATTCCGATTCCGCTATCTTTAATCATCATAGAAATAAAGTCATTTTGACACTTATAAGAAATTTTGATAACGCCTTTTTCTGGGGTAAATTTGAGTGCATTATAGATGAGGTTGATGATCACTTCCTTGATTTTATCTGGGTCGGCCAGTACTGCCGGAAGGGCTTTTCCAGTGGAACGTTGATGGACAATCTTGATATTTTTCTCTTGTATCTTAACTTGCAATTCAATCAGAATGTCGTTTGTCATTTCTGGAAGTTGAATTTTACTTACATCGAGTAATATGCGTCCAGAATCTATCCTTGAGACATTTAACATGTCAGTAACTAACTTTGTCAGTCTGTTTGTTGATTGATATGAACGCTCAGTATAATACCGCTGTTTCTCGGTTAGTTTGCCTCCTTTATCATTCAGTAACATCCATTGATAATTACGAATGGAAGTGAGTGGGGTTCTTAATTCGTGGGAAGCGATAGAAACAAATTCATCTTTGACTTGGTCAAGTTCTTTTAGTCTTTCATTGGCTGCCTTTAATTTTTTGGTAGCATGGTCAACTTCGTCCTTAAGTGTAACGTTAAATTCTCTGATTTCTTCGTAGGCGAGTGAGTTATTGATTGCAATTGAAAGCTGGTGTGTAAAGATCTCCAAGACTTGCACATCGCTACTATTAAAAATATCTCCAGATGATTTTTGACCGAGGACCAAAATACCGTGACGTACATTTTTGACCGTGATTGGAACTACTACAGCCGCATGAAATTTTCGCAAGGTGTCTTTTACAATACCTTCTTCAATATCTTCAAAAATAAGCGGTTTTGTTTTTGCTTTTTGTGCTAATAAATTGACAGACTCTACATCAAAATTGAAATAATCTTCGTTGCCAACTTTTTCAGTAGTATAAATGCTTTTTTCATTAGTGATAACAAAGGCTCCGTCTGCAATAGACATTGATTCTGTTAGTTCCTTCAAAACTTTTTTGGTTAAATGAGATAACGAAATATTAGATCGTAAAATCTGGCCAAGCTCTTCTAGTAATACTTGGGGAGAATATGATTTTTTATAAAAGAATTTTTGAGTGAGATTTTGAATCAATTGTTTGAGTGGGTTAAATGAGAAAGCAATAAGAATAGCGATTCCTACAGACATTTGAGTCTGAATAGATTTGGGTAAATGCGATGTAATTGCAAAGAGAAACAATGCGTAAAAAGAAGTGATGATGAGAATTAGTATTGCGTAGGTAACTGCCCGTACCGCCAATAACCCAATATCCAGAAATTTATGCCGAACGATTGCTACAGCAGTAAAGGCAATAAAAATTGTTGTATAGAGCGGGAGTAAACCAACAAAAGCCGAGTTATTTAGAACGAAAACGAATGCGACGTTAGTAATCAGTATTAGCAAAAACATTGTAATTGTACCTACGAGCACAAGGCGGATTTGAGATTTTATTACTCCAGTACTGCGACGAAACTTCTTAATTAATATAATAAATCCACCCCCAAGATACGTTGCTGTATGAATGAGGAAAAGCGCCATTGCTGGCCCAGGTATTGGTTGATTATTAGTCACGTCAATACCGCTGAAAAGTAATGGTGTGGTAGCCAGGATTGCGACAAATAGGGTATATAAAATTGATATGAAAGTTTTTTTGTAGGAAAAATCTAATTGATTGAGTGGAAAAGTAATCACGAAAAAAAAGTAACTTATGTTCATCATGGTCCCCAAAACCATCACGCTGCGCATCCAGGAAAGTTTAATTTCTGGATCCAAGTTTTCTAGCGAAAGCTGGTTAAACAATAAATAGAGCGACAACACCAGACCAAAGATGGCAAAAAATACATTCGTGGCGCTTTTTGGGTTTTTCAAAAATACCACCAATCCAAGTAAAAGATTGGCGAGCAGAGCAAGTAAGGTTGCAATCCAAGCAAGACTTAACATACAAAAAAGTATAGTGTGTTAAGGAGTGCTTGTCGAGCTGTGAAGTCAATGGCAAGAGAATTCTGTTTGGAGCATCACCCACCAAACTTGGTTTGAATTTCTGAAACTTGTTGCTCGCGGACTGTTACTCTTGCTGAGTCATTGAAAGACTTATCTAGAATAGCATCTAACGAAAAAATGTATCTACCACTCACCACGTTTTCTCCCAATACAATTTTTTTAATCGCTGTACAAGTAATGCCTCCTGCAATAGTTGCAGTTGCCCCCAACTGAGGCCATGTGGGAATTGCCACGCCAATATTGAGCAAAGATTGCAACATCGACTCTGAATTATGTTCGAGCCCAACTATTTTCATGCTTAACTGAATTCTTTCGATTGGAGTCAGGGCGTCTAACGACAGGTTCTCAATTCCGGGTACTCTACCAAGAAAAAAATCTGGTTGTGGTGAAAGATCGTAGCGTTCAATGTCTAAAAACACATTGTCTCCCACGTCGGTAGCAGATATAAGGGGTAGTGAAAATTCTTTTGCCAACTGTCGTAACCAAATCTTTCCTTGTAAGTTATCTATTGCATCTACTACTACCTTGATTGGCGTGTTGCCGGTGAATTGCTGTCTGACCGATTCATAATCGATTTGATCGCTGGTAATAACCTGTGCAAACGGATTAATAGCTGCCAAAGCTTGGCTAACGACATCGATTTTCTTTTTACCGACGCTCTCCACTCCAAGTCGTAATCTGTTGAGATTGGTGACATCAATCACATCGGGATCAGAAATAATACAGGTAGTAGCTCGAGATTCCATCATCCATGTTAGTGCTGCGTGACTGCCAACGCTCAAACCGAAGAATCCCACCACAGTATCCCTGAGTACCTGCTGCTGTTCCTTAGTAATCAGCAGTTGATTGCGAGCAGAGGTAAGCTCAATAAAAGTTGCCTCATCCAAAAAATCAGTTATAGCTCTAATGGGTTGATCTGGGTCAACGCGAGTAGATAGTTCTGAAACAATAGAGGCAACATCTGGTTCTAAGGGAATTCGATTTTGTGGCTGTCTAATTTTAGCGAGTTCCTTTGCCACCGATTTGATCAATTCTTGCGATTTCATACGTTTGTTCCTCTGGCTAGCCCATTTTTTTTGTTTTACCCTCAGGAAAAAATTCTGGATGTTGGAATCGATGAAACTTGAATGTGGGGTGCATTTTCGTTCCAAATTTATCTTCTACTTGATTATATTCACTATTCAACTCCTTTAAAGTTTTGATGAAAATTGAGCGAGTTTTTTCTGCCAGATATTTACTTGGTCTGCGACTGGGTTTTAATTCAAGCCTGATATGCAAGTAATGATCTTGATTGTCATCCTGCATTTTTTCTGTAGAAAAACGACCGGTTAGATGTTGCTGTAAATCGGGGTGTTCAAACACAGCTTTAAAGTTTTCTGGATAGATGTTGACGCCATATAAAGTAATCATGAATTGATCTCGGCCAAAAATATATACAAACGGTAAGGGCCAATCTGCTGGCACAATATCAATTTTTTTACAATTATTTAAAAATTCTGAAGAGTGTTGACTAATAGTCGAAATCAAATCTTGATTATCTAAAATATTCCCCTGATCTTTAATATTGTATTTGATCAGAGGCATGGTAGCGTTCATTGTGATAGCAATATTGCCACTAATTGATTCTAGATATCTAAGAGAGGGGTCAAATTGATATAAGTAGGGATTACGTTCGCTATTAAAAAGCAGTTGGTTTAACTGGTGATTTGTGGCCGTTTCTCGATGGAGCGCAATGGAAAGCAGGGTTTCAAAACCCATTAATCCCGCATCTGCCGAACCATAAATATTAATCATAGTCCGTGAAATATCGGTTTGTTGGACTAATGCAACCAAGTAGTCCCTCCAGTTCTCAGAAAATCCTTCAGCTGCTCCAAGAAATCTCACATTGAGTTTACTCCAATCGATTCCGGCTTTAGCTCCATTTTCGATCATCATTTTAATAATTGGTGGATGACAGGCAATAATGGTTTGTTCATAAAAATGGGAAAAAGCCTTAATCACTTTAAAAGTTTCCTCTTGGTTGTAGCCAGGATTTGCGATAGTCATTGGTAAATCATGAAGTCGATTTAGATACACACACATTTGAGTGTACATTCCAGCAATCCAATTTCCCAAACCAAATGAATTCACAAATAAAGTTTTTTTTGATCGTACCGAAAAGACTTTGTCAAAAAGGTACTCATGAATGAGAGCGCCCTCAACTTCTTGATCTAATTGGCGTGGCCAAAAAGTCGGTTCACCCGTCGAACCAGAACTGGCTGCAAACATATGAGTTTGCGTTACATCACCATCCCAGCACCGCTGTTCAATTGGATATGAAAGAATATAGTTATCTTTTGTGGTGTACGGAACTTCAGCAAAGTCTGTAATGGTTTTAATTAATTCGGGTTTAATTGAAAATTGTTGAAGAAAATCTTTGTATGCA
This sequence comes from uncultured Pseudomonadales bacterium, assembly GCA_964400865.1. GTDB lineage: Bacteria > Patescibacteriota > Microgenomatia > UBA1400 > PJMF01 > DAOQVB01. The sequence goes on along the minus strand of CAYNWG010000019.1, from coordinate 9,049 downwards.
GGAATTCTTTTAGCGGCTAATGAAAAAAGCTTGAGTGCTTTTTGGTCTGCGTCCTTTTTTAGTTGAGCGGTATCACCAATTTGTTTCGAATATGAATTTGATGGTGAAGCTAGATACTGTTGTAAAACAGCGTTCATGAGGTAATTCCAGCAATAAGGCTACTAATGAGTTTTTGATCAAGCAGCTCAGCAGCTACCGATTCAACATAGTGACCCAGCGGTTGTTCTTGAGCGATGTAGGGTACCCGCTTTCTGATCCATTTGTAGATGGGTTTTGTGGTTGGTGAGAGTTGATCTGGTCCTCCTCTGAGATCAATGGCTTGGCAGGATGCAATTAGATTGGTAGCCAGTGATAAGCGCGTCAACTTGAGGACTTCTTGGTTTAGTAAAGCCGAGGTCATAGCGTGCGAAGTTAAATCTTGGTTTGCTTCCTCATGAACACCAAAGGCAGTGCTAACTGGTGTAGCGAGTACCGTGGCGTAGACATCATACATGCCCATTTGGGTCTGCAGACCTTTAAAAGTGCATTGGCTTATGGCAGCGGGATCAGAAAGATTTGCAGGCAAATTGTTGTTTTGATGCGGATTAATCAATCTCGCTAAATGTCGATCATTTTGTTTCACAATATGAACGAGTACTTTCCGTAATTTATCCAAAGCATCAGCCATGTACATGGCTAAAAAGTTGCCGCCAGATACCCATTGATACGGTTTTTCTCCGGGTAAGACGGTTTCTGGTGTTGTCCAAATGGGGTTGTCTGACACACTATTGCAGTTGGTGGTGATGGTATCCCAGATGGATTCAAGTGTTTCCCAGTTGGGACCAAGGTACTGGGGAAGGCAACGAATACTATAGCTATCTTGAATGATGGTGTGTTTTTTTCTCCGTTTTGGTCCATTCAGTTCGTCGACTACGAGTTGACTTTGATGGAGCAATTTTCTGAGAGCATCTGCGACAAATCGTTGACCCTCATGTGGACGGACGTCAGCTAACAATGGATGAAAATTGCGATTACTTCCTTGTAGTGCTTGCACCATCATCGCTGCAGTCCCAAGGTTGAGTAGCATCAGTTGAATGGATTCCAAAGTCTGAATGACTGCAGCAGCAGAGGAAAAATTATCACCATTAACCAGCGCTAAGCCTTCTTTGGGTTCAAGATCAATTTTTGAGATACCACTTGCTTTCAGTGCTTTGCTGGCGAGTGTTTTTTCACCACTTCGTGTAAGTACGTACGCATTTGGATCGTGTAAGAGGACTGATACAAGTCGACCATTGTGGGCTAAATCGCCAGAAGCACCAAGTGTACCGTAGAAACCAACAACTGGAGTAATACCTTTGTTCAAGAGTTGGGCTATTTTTTCTAGCAATTCTAACCGAATGGAACTGTATCCAGGAAGCAACATGTTTATTCTTAGCAACAATGCTGCACGGACAATATTTGTTGGTATTTGTGGTCCCGTGGATACATCAACGTGCAAAATTGCCTGAGAAATTTGTCTTGCTTTCAGATATCTATCGTTGATTCCTCCCTCATTCAGCACTCTGCCTGCTTGACCTCCGTAGGCACTAGAAACACCATAAATAGGCACTCCAGACTCAACTTGTTGTAACATTGCAGTACGGACTGCCTTAATTCTATCGAGAACTTGGGGATTTGGTTTCAGTAGAACAACTGAGTCAAAATTTGCTACCGAGTACACATCGGTAAGTGATAGATTCGATTGTCCATCAAGCTCAATTGTTGGAGGAGAATGCAAAATACCAGTTAGTTTGTTAACTAACTTTGTTAAGTGAGGCGTGCCCACATCATGCATCATACACACATCGCTTTCTGATTAATCATGGCCGAAAAGCACGAATAGTATACAGTATAGCGTAGTAATTTGTTTGTACTCTTTGCTGAAGGGATATGATACTATTTATTAACACTATCAGTGGGACGGAATTATGCCAGACCAACACAAGATTCTATTAGTTGACGATGATGAACTAATTCGAGATTTATACTCAGAAGTCTTAAAAGACGCCAATTTTGATGTCGAATCTGCCAAGGATGGGCAAGAAGGCTTTGAGATGCTCAAGCTGGGTGGTTATGATGTAGTGCTGCTTGATCTAATTATGCCTGAGCTTGATGGAGTTACCGTCTTGCGAAAATTACATGACAATCCACCAGGAAAGCCAAATAAGCATATTATTGTGTTGACGAATTTAGATTTTCAACCCACTCTGGAGGAGGCAATGGAATTGGGAGCCGAAAGTTATTTAATTAAAAGTGCTCATACTCCTGATGAAGTAGTAGAGCAAGTGTCTGCAACTGCTTCAGCTTGAATTTGAAGCGGGGTTGTCACGAGGTCTAGCTTGAGGTATACTACATTCAAGCTTTTTTGGAAAAAGGCTCACCGGTGAGTCTTTTTTTATTATTACAGAGTATAGTCAAAAGGAAGTTATGCATAATTCAAGTTCAACAGTCATTCGTACTGAATTTGCGGCAGCGATTAGTCAGATTGCCAAAGAACGAAAAATCGAAGCAGAATCTATTTACGAGGCTATTAGGCAAGCACTTGTTTCGGCCTACCGGAAGCAATATGGTCTTGATGAAGAGCATTACTATTATGTTATTCTCAATCAAGAAAATGGTGAGTCTAGGATTCTCAGAGCTCCAGTAACTGCTCGTGATGAGGAAACTCTTGAACCAACTAGTTGGGATGAAACGAAATCGGAAGATGTAACTCCTGCTGGTTTTGGTCGGATCGCTGCTCAAACCGCTAAGCAAGTAATCTTGCAAAAAATTCGTGAATCCGAAAAAGATCATATTCTCGCAGAATATGAAGAAAAAATTGGCGAAATTGTTTCGGCACAGATCTTACGCATGGATGGCCGGAAGGTAATTTTGGACTTGGGTCGAGGTTACGGAGTTATGCCTCCAGAAGAACAGATGCGCGGTGAGTTTTATCGAGTTAATTCCAGAATCACCGTCTATATCAAAGAAATTCGTGAGTCCTTTAAAGGAAAAGTCATTATTGTGTCTCGAGCAGATTCAAAGTTGGTTAGCCAGCTTTTTGCTCGTGAGGTACCAGAAGTTGGTACGGGTGCAGTTGAAGTTGCTTTGATTGCTCGTGAAGCTGGCGTTCGCACCAAGCTGGCAGTCAGATCAACTCAAGAAGGTGTTGATCCTGTCGGTGCTTGTGTAGGCCAAAGAGGCGTTAGAGTACAAGAGGTGATTCGAGAATTAAATAATGAAAAATTAGACATTATTCCCTTCACTGAAGATGCAAAATTATTGCTTGTTGCTGCACTAGCTCCAGCAGAAAATTTGAAGATCGAAATAGATGAAAAAACAAAAACTGCGATAGTCACTGCGCCCGATGATCAACTTTCTTTAGCGATTGGCAGAGGTGGACAAAATGTACGTTTAGCTGCCAAACTCACGGGATACAAAATTACAATTAAATCTGCTTCTGGTCTAGTTCAATCTCATGCGACAGGTGATGAAGAATATGAAATAGATACATTTGAAGGTCTATCCCCTGAATCTAGAGTGATTTTAATTGAGCATAAATTAACCACACTCAACGATTTATCTCGTTTCAAAGAGAAATGGCAGGCGTTTGAATTACCAGCTGATCAAATTAAGCTCCTCTCGGATAAAGTCGTGGCTTTTGAAAAAGAACTTGAAGAAAGAGGTGAGAGTTTGGCTGAAAAAGCTCGTTTAGCTGCCAAAAATAGTAACAATCAAACAAACGACTCAGCGGCGGAGTAATATAACTATATGGCTTTACAACCTAGACCACCAGTTGTTACCATCATGGGTCATGTAGATCATGGCAAGACAACCTTGCTTGATTATCTACGGAAGTCTCGGATTACTGCCGGTGAAGCCGGAGGCATTACTCAACACATTGGTGCGTACCAGATTGAGCACAAAGGTAAAAAAATCACTTTTATCGATACGCCGGGACACGCCGCCTTTAATAAGATGCGTGAGCGCGGGGCGGCCGTTACCGATTTTGTGATATTAGTGGTGGCCGCCAACGATGGAGTAAAACCGCAAACAATAGAATCCATTCGACACATTAAAGCGGCTAAAGTGCCGGTTGTTGTGGCAATTAATAAAATCGATCTCCCCAATGTGTATCCAGATGTGGCCAAAGGTGAGTTGTCACAACATGGTATTCAGGTGGTAGAGATGGGCGGTGATGTTGAAGCTGTGGCAATTTCTGCTCTAAAAGGTACTGGTGTTGATACGTTATTAGATACCATTTCCGTGATGGCAGACTTGCAAAATATTAGTGGTGATCCAGAAGCAGCTTTGCGAGCGATTGTGATTGAATCAGCTATGGATGCTCGAAGGGGAGTGACTGCCTCAGTAATCGTACAGCAAGGAACTTTACGAGGACGTCAGTCAGTCCAAACAGAGGAAGTTTCTGGCAGAGTTCGGATGCTAACCAATGACAAGGGTGAATCCCTGGAGTCAGTTGGACCGGGATGTCCCGCAGAACTTATTGGTCTAGACCAAGTACCCTCAGTAGGTTCACTTATTTGGGAAGCTGGTCAAGAGCAGCCAACGCTTGTTTCGGCAGTCACCACCGACGAAACCACGCCAGTGGTCCAGGCAAATACCAATGATGCTGATTATAATTTTGACGATTTGCTCGGAGAAAAACAAAAATTACCCCTGATAATTAGAGCAGACGTAGAAGGTACACTCGAAGCGATCATTAATAATCTTGATGATGAGAGTATTGATTTACTCGAAGCGGGGGTGGGGGTAATTACCGAAGCTGATTTGGATCTAGCTGAAAGTAGCAAAGCGCCAATAATTGCTTTCCATACTAAGGTCCCCAAGCACATTGTAACTTTGGCTAAACAGCGCGGAATCAAGATAAAAATGTATCAAGTTATTTATGAGTTAATTGAAGATTTGCAAAAACAGATGCTAAAACTGATGGAGCCAACCATTGATGAAGTCGTGACCGGTGAGGCAGAAATTTTACAGATTTTTGAAATGAAAGGTGAACGAATTGCGGGTATTCGGGTTAAAACCGGTGAAATTAAAAAGAATGATTGGCTTCACTTAAAAAGAGAAGAAGAAATTTTATTCAATCCAGTCATCAAGAGCATGCGGCATGGCAAAGATGAGCTAGACAGAGTCACCGCAAAAAGTGAAGCTGGTTTCACGTTTAAAAATAGAAAACTCGATTTTAAAGTCGGCGACAGAATCATTGCCTATAAAATCGAGAACGAATAGTGTATAATCGCCAACTCGAAGAGTATAAATCATGGTCACTCTGGGAAGCAGGTCAGTAACTTGCACCTAAGAGGCATTAATCTTGAAAGGAACATACCATGGCACTAACAAAACCACAAAAAATCCAAGTCATTAAGGATTACCAACTTTTTGAGGGTGATACTGGATCTCCAGAAGTACAGGTTGCCTTACTGACCGCCTCAATTCAACAATTGGCTGAACATTTAGCCTCCCATAAAAAAGATAATCACTCAAGAAAAGGCTTACTCAAACAAGTGGCCAAACGTCGCCGATTGCTCAACTTTTTGCTCAAACACGACGAACAACGCTACCGCAAGTTGATTGAGCGACTTGGGCTGAATAAATAAACCGTTCTTCAACACCACACACTTTTGTTAATTTGATAGTTTAGTGTAAAACAAAGACTCGTCTGGAGCCATGCTTTAGTGTAAACCTAAGTTGTATTTGAGTGATGAGATCAAACAGATATATTTATGTTAATATGGTTTGGTGATTGAGAACCCAAGACCAGAAACAGAGAGCGGGCGGTTCGCTGAACTTGAACAATTTGGGGAGTTAATATCCAATCCCGAACGAGTTTTGGGATTTCCGATAGAAGTTTTGTTTAGGCTTGATATCCTCACAAAAAATTACCCGAGTGTTTTTTACCCAACTAGCAATGTTTGGGATAAAAAATATAGGTTGGTAGAGTTAGTCGATCCACAACAACCTGGACACCCTTATTCTAACGTAACAGGCTACTCTTTAGCTGAAACCCAGCGGCTCAAGCACAAATATCCCGACTCACTAGAAATTGCCCAGGCAGAAGTGGGTTTGGCAATACAGGCATATTGTTTGTTGGCTTTAAATTTGCTTAGAAAGGCAGGGCGCCAAGCATCAATCACGCCGGTTGCTCGTGAGCAGGGAGTACTAACTCTCGGCCAACTGACTGAACAATTTGCAGATTTTCAACATCAGGTATCTCAGGCCATTTCAGATCTTGAGCAACAGGGCGAAATTAATACAAACTGGCTTTCGATATCCGAAACAGATACGGATAACTCTATCGTCAAGCTTGCTCTATTAGTGCGACTCAAAGAGCAAGCTAGTTTGGGAGATACTACAAACTGGAGTCAAATCTCTAACTTTCTCGATAGGGTTGCGGAGTACGTGCCGATAGATACTGATGAAAATTTCAAAATAATATTGTCTGGAGCTTTACTGAATATTCTCAAACCAGGACTGTATACTGTTTCATTTCAGATAAGAGAATACGTATGCACGACAATCCTAGGTTTATCTGGGGTTTTTCAATTTGAAAAAATTCTTGAATTGGTTAGAAAGAAAGAGACACAGAGGCAAGCTGAGATCCGCAAAGAGCAATCTAGGCAGCGAGCAAGTACAAGGTTGGAGCGATTGAGGGGCAAGGGACGTTTAGAAGGCAGATCGCCCTTGCCACAGCCACCTGAAGGAGCAGATGCAGTAGACTGGCTCAGTCGACAAGAATGGTACCGCAAGCGAATTATTCGGGGAGCTGCAAAAAATGCTGATCAATCGGAGCTTAGTCGAGCCTATCCAAACAGTCATTATTTGTACGAAGATGAATACTATCAAAAAACACTTGATAAAGCTCGAAAAATAGAGGCGGTAAAGCCAGGACTCATTGCTTTTCTGTTACGTTTTGGTGTGACTCAATTACTTCGGTACGAAGAAGACGATTTGTTGAATATGTTTGAAAACTATCAGTTTGGGAAGAGTGATGTGCCGCTATCTGATTACTATTTGCATCTTTGTGATACGCACGACCACAACAATGCACACCTAGTCAATGGAAAAGCACTTCCGAGTGAATACCGGAAGCAAGGAAAAGTTAAACCACTTTTCTGCGAGTTTGACTCACCCCTTGAATTATATAAAATTTTGACGTTTGTTGTGTCGATCACGATACAAAATCCGAAGTCGGTTTCAATACGGGCACACGGTGGCGTTGGCACTATTTCGTATCCAGTTGCCATCACTACAACTATGGTTGATTTAATCATCGGTCGAATTCAAGCTATCATTGGAAAAGATGATCGGATAGCTGTGCTAGTAGAATCATGCCATGCCGCTGACACACCCACCCACGGAGGCTCATTTGCTGAGCACATCTCAAAGTTGGGGATGGGAGTTTTTGCACCAGAGGGGTTATCTTATGGCGTGAAATCAGCTGAGATTGATTCTGACGGGTATGTCACTGATGTATTATTCAAAGCTTTTGGCACCAAGCATCTAAAAGGCACAAGAAATAATAGCTAGATGAAACCAGGACAAACTGGGATCATACTATTTTTTTAGTGGGACTAGCTTGGTATCTCCATCAAGATTGAGCACATTGACGATATCCGCCGAAGAGGGGATGACGAATTTGGTGGCGCCATCGCCTAATACTTTTTCGCTGACTTCAAGACGCTTGAGTTTTTCGGCGCGCGGAGTAAAGCTTTTTTCCGCTGCTTGGGCAACTTGGGTAACTGCGCTGGCCTGAGCCTCCGCGCGCAACTTAACTGATTGCGCTTCACCTTCTGCCGTCAAAATAGCCGCCTCTTTAATTCCTTGTGCCTCAAGCACTCTGGCTCGTTTTTCTCGCTCGGCTTTCATCTGTTGGCTCATAGCATGGGTGATATCTTCTGGTGGGTCGATTTTTTGCAACTCAACTTTGGTAACCTTGACGCCCCAAGGATTGGTGGCTTCATCGAGCACTTCACGCAAACTACCATTAATATGATCGCGCGCAGTGAGTGTTTCATCTAATTGTTTATCTCCAATTAAATTACGCAAATTGGTTTGTGCGAGCGTGGTGGCGGCCAGATTGAAATCAAAAATTTCAAATTCTGCCTTGACTGGATCAACTACCTTATAGTAGATCACGGCGTCTACTGTTACGCCGACATTATCTTTAGTAATTACTTGTTGTGGCAACACAGTTATCACCTGTTCACGCATATCAACTTTGATAAGTTGATCAATATACGGAATAATGATGGTTAAACCAGATTCAACGGTGCTATTGTATTTTCCTAGACGAATCACTAAGCCTTTTTCATATGGTTTCACAATTCGTAAACCTGCCGCAATAGTAGAGATGGCAATTAAAAAAACAATAAATAACACAGCTGTTGTGAACATGTTTGGTTTCCTTAGGTTACTTTTTACGGACGTGCACGGTAACACCGCGCACGCTTTCAACTACTACCGTGTCTCCAGTTTTCAGCGCTGTTTTGCTGACTGCACGCCAGATTTCATCGTCAATTGTTACTTGGCCGGGTTTGTCGGCTGAGATTGCTTTCGTAACCACGCCTTCGGAGTCTTGGAGTCTATCGGTATTCAGATGATGCGTCGTGGAGGTGATTTTTTGTTTGATAATTTTTCTAAAAAACAATAAATACGCACCGCAGAGCACAATCGCAACCACTAAAGTTATTGTCAATTGATTGAAAAAATCACCGATCAAGCCACTGACTATCATGACAGATCCAATGATGACCAAATCGAAGCCAGCTTGAATGCCGACAAATAGTTCTAACAAAACAGCCAGTAGTCCAAGAATTACAAAAATTTTTGAGAGCGATATATCAAACATCTTGAGTAGTAGTATACCATTTTTTTGGTTTTGTATTACATTATTATTGCAATTCAGATCTAATTTGATAGACTATGTTTTAGTTTGTCTACTCTGTAGTTACGTACAGAAAGGAATCTATGGTGGGAGTTATCGGGGGTGTTGGAGGTGGAACGAGTTTGGAAACTGAAGACTCCTTGGGTC
>CAYNWG010000018.1:0-16643 GCA_964400865.1 uncultured Pseudomonadales bacterium | reverse complement strand
TGAAAACCTTTCGTCCTTTTGGACTCATCAGTACGGACACACATCCGTAAAGGTCGAGCAGTTATTGATAAGGTCGTGCTCAGGACCACTTCGGCTATTTTTTTTGGTATTTACTCCTTTCGTACAGGGCTCCAAGTAAGAGAAGCTGGAACCCAGCCATGAAACCGGACAGATAGGTTGCCCACGTGACAGGATTGTAATGAATGACAAACAACCATATCATCACGATCGTGGCGAGTAGGTCTGGCCAACCCGACTTAGTCCGAGACGACACGTACGAACTTCCAAAGTATACGCACACCAGAACAAACACCAAGTTGAGTGGGTACATGTGATGGCAACCTCCATTGCCGTTTAGCCGAAATTTTAAGATGCTGTAAAACCAAACCTGGACCAAGCTGCTCACTGCATTAGTAGTGAAACTTGGCTTACGCTTAGATTTAGCCTACTTATGATAACAGAATTAAGCTTTTCTGTCAATATTATAGGATTATATTTTCCAGGAAAACCAGAACAAAAATGCTTTTGTGCCGAAGAGAGGAGTTGAACCTCCACTCCCGTAAGGGAACACGCTCCTGAAGCGTGCGCGTCTACCATTCCGCCACTTCGGCAAAAACTATCCTGTATCCTATCACTTCTTCTGCAGTTTGTGACTACTTAGTGGATAGATTAATTGAACGAGAAAATTTTTTCTTCAATGCAGAAATAATTAAATCTCTTGATTGCTCAATATCAAAATACTGTGTGTTAATCGTTAAATCATATACATAGGGTTTGCGGACGTCTTTACTAATGTACTGTTTCACAAATTCTCGACGCTGTTCTTCCACCTCAGCAATTACTTGTTTGGCTTTTTCCTTACTATGACCTTCAAAATCCATCGCGCGCTGGACACGCACGGCATACGGAGCCACAACCAGAACATGCAAACCTCGAGCAAAAGGCGTAATAAAGTTGGCACCGCGACCCAAAATTACCACCTCACCTTTGTAGGCATATGCCAAAATGATATGAAATAGTTCTTGTATATATCTTGATTCATCAACATATTCTGGATTAAGAACGGAGTGAACCAAATCCTCAACAGCGGAACGACTTTTTTCATCTAAGGAACGGATTACTTCTTTGCGGCGGCGCGTGGAACGCGCCACTTCTTCCACCAACTGCTCGTCTACATATTCATACTTAAGTTTTTCTGCCAACGCTTTGGCGATCGGCGCACCACCACTCCCTGGTTCTCTAGCAATAGTAATAAATGGTTTAGCAAAAATCGACTCCGTTTGGGCGTAGGCAAACTCCATTTGCTGCTTCAGCCATGACCAATTAGCCGCTCGATTAAGAATGGGGGAAAGGTTAAGATTCATCGTAATATTTGATTATACAACATCAAAATATGACAATGCTATAATCTGGTGTACTCGCCTCAGTAGCTCAGTGGATAGAGCAGTGGTCTTCGGAACCAAAGGTCGGGGGTTCGAATCCCTCCTGGGGCACAATCTGTATCGTTACACAATGATTTTCAATCTCGTCGGGAAACCAACAAGCAAACCACTCTTGGGGAAAACCCAACTTCAACAATGTTTTTTTCAATGACTAGTTTTTTTAACTGTCTGTGAAGTGCTTGGGCACTGATACCAAGGTGATGTCTCAGTTGGTGATGTGTTGCTCGTTCGTAATCTTCAAGATATTGCAGTATTAGAAATCGCGTATTAGTTTTCATTTTCCAATCAGAATATCGCTCAATCCAGACAATAACCGTTACACCGCTTTCAAAAACATGGGTTACACTAAAGCATGACTCTAGAAGAGGCTATGCTTTACACTAAACCATCAAATACAAATAGTGTGTACTGGTAAAAAAGCTTGTTTTCTTTAAAGAAATATTCGATTTCCACCATGGGTAATGCATTGGGATGAGCGCCTATCTCAAACTTAAAACCTGAGGACATTGAGTCCCACAAAGTTGTTTCAGAGCTTTTTGTAAAGCAAGATATTGAACCGTTGGTTTATCATCTCCCGTGAGAAAACTAAAGTTAGCAAATGGACCAGGCTCTCCCTTCAACACAAATGGGGTTACGGCCACAATTCGCTCATCACTCCAAACGTGTTGGAGTGCATAGATGTAGTACTGTTGTAAGTACCGACTAGTGGTTCGATTTACCTCCCAACCAGTTTCGGTAATATAAACTGGTAATTCTGCCTCTGTCCACTGTTTGAGCCAGGTGAGCTCTTGTTTATATCCCTGCAAAGAAGTTCGGCCAGTTTTGCTTGGTGCTGAAGAAAATGCCGGATTGGGATAGGAATGAGAATTCCAACCGTCAATCAATGTAAAAACTTCTGCATTCTCTCGGTACACCGCTTGCCAGTAGGCATACGCATCCCAACTAATCGTGCTTTGGGGCGCCGCTAGATCGAGCGCGGCAGGTAACACTACATATGAGTGAGCTTGGGTGTGAGCCCAATTAGCAGTAAATTCTAAAGTTGAAGCGTACGTTCTTGGCGATATCTGCCCACCCCACTCCTTGGAATGGTTTACTTCGTTAAAAACAATAATGCGGCGCTCTGTTTGTGGCCAATCCATTTTATCCAGTGAATCCAACAAAGTAACAATATCGCCTCTAGAAGGAACTTGCCAAGAATTTTTCTCAAATGCTGTCGTGAGCCTAATAATCGGAATTACATTCATCTCCTTGGATTGCTTAAAAAATAGTTGCCAATCTACTGATTTTTTTGTATCAGCTAAAGAGTACGGGATAGTAACATACACCGGTGTTTCCCTGTTAGTATTCTGCTCAGAAAAAAGCTGTCTAACTTGCGCTACCTCTTGTGGATGAAGGATGTGAATACCAATACTATCAATGCTCGCCTTAACCGATTCTGGTGAAAGAACCATGATAAAAAACACCAGCAAAACAATCCATAGCCTTCTCATAAGCGCAGTATAACAGCTAATTTGCGTTTCAGGCATTTTTTCGATATAGTGAGGGATTATCATACTATATATGAAACGGTTGTTTTTTCTTTTTTCATGGACTTTATGCATCACTGGTTCTACGTTGACTTGTGTAGCTTTGTATCAAATGTCTCAAACAAAAGCTGCGCCAGTTTATCAACCTGTTTCCGCGGTGGTAAATGAGGTCATTGCACAACCGCTGCTAGAGATCTCCGAGCAATCAACGACAGATGTAGTTGAAATCCAAGACGCACGGAGCGAAGCAATTAAGCAATTTATCGTGCGGCATAATCCAAAACTGCTTAATGAAGCACCTGAATTTCATGAACAACTGGTGAGAATTGCTGATACCCAAGGTTTAGATTATCGTCTATTACCTGCAATTGCCATGAATGAAAGTGGTCTTTGCCGAGTCATCCCAGAAAACTCGTATAATTGCTTAGGCTTGGGTGTCCATAGCCAGGGCACCTGGCGCTTTTCATCGTATGAAGAAAACTTTGCGACAGCTGCCGCCATTCTAAAGAAAAACTACATCAATAAAGGCTTGGTCACACCAGAGCTGATTATGACAAAATATACTCCAAATAGTCCCAATGGAGCTTGGGCCAAAGCAGTAAATCAATTTATGAACGAAATTCGTTACAACGACAGGGTGCTTGGTATTGAGGCGGAAGACGAAAACTTTGTGTTGGAATTTGCGCAGTCCACTTCAGAAGAATAAATTTTCAGCACTTGCACAATCGGAATTGTGCCGAGAGAGGGGGTCGAACCCTCACGCCTTGCGGCACACGGTTCTAAGCCGTGCTTGTCTACCAATTCCAACACCTCGGCAGTGAGCCCCTATTGTACCGCATTACAACCTAGTTTTTTAGCACGACCTCATACCTGACATTTAGCCACTTTTCCGCTATAATTTGCTACTTTATGTCAACCCAACCACAATTTATTACCATCAAAGGTGCCAAAGAACACAATTTGCAAAATATAGATTTGCAAATTCCCAAAAACCAGTTGGTGGTTTTAACTGGATTATCAGGCAGTGGCAAAAGTTCCCTCGCTTTTGATACTTTATATGCCGAGGGCCAACGACGCTATGTTGAATCTTTGAGTTCATATGCCCGTCAATTCTTGGGGTTAATGAAAAAACCTGAGGTTGAAAGTATCGAGGGACTTTCGCCAGCTATCTCAATCGATCAAAAAACTACCTCTCATAATCCACGCTCCACTGTCGGCACCATTACTGAAATATACGATTATTTACGCTTGTTGTATGCACGAGTTGGTCATCCAAGTTGTCCGAGTTGTGGCAGAGAAGTGGCCAGTCAAACAGTGGATCAGATTGTAAAACAAATTGTATTTGAAATAGAGCGCCGTTTGACTGGCACTCCACTCAGACTCATGATCCTCTCACCGATTATTCGTGAAAAAAAGGGTAGTTTTTCTACATTGCTTGAGCGCTTGGAACAGCAGGGCTACCGACACGTCCGGATAGATAAAGAAATCTTTGCTCTCTCCGACAAAATTGAGTTACTGAAAACCAATCGCCACTCAATTTCTGTAGTGCTCAACCGAATTAGCTGGAGCAGACAACAACAAAAATCTGATTCAGAGAAGCAACAACTCAAAAGCGATATTAGCAGAGGCATAGAAGAAGCACTCAAACTCAGCGATGGTTTTGTGACAATCAGTTTTATTAACGATGAAGGGTTTATTTTTCCAGAAAAACCCAAAGAATTTGAGGATACTTTGTTTAGTGAAAAGCTGGCATGTAGTCATTGCAATATATCTCTACCCGAGTTGGAACCGCGTTTATTTTCCTTTAATGCGCCCCAAGGAGCCTGTCCCACTTGTACTGGCCTAGGCTCACTGCTAAAAATTGATCGAGAGAAAATCATTGCTCCCAATCTCAGCTTGAGTGAGGGGGCAATCATTCCGTTTTCCCGAACCCTAAGCACAGATACTTGGTGGGCTAGATTGGTCCAAGAAGTGGTTTCGCAAACAAAATATGACTTCCGCAAAACCCCATGGAGCGACTTTGATGCGGCTACACAAACAGCATTGCTCTATGGTAGCGACAAACTTTACACAGTCATTGGCGAAAATCGCGAAGGTCGAACAACCAGTATTCAAGAAAAATTTGAAGGCTTTATTACCAACTTGGAACGCAGATATCAAGAAACTGAGTCAGAGTTTATGCGCCATGAAATAAATCAATTCATGCAAAAGCAAATTTGCCCCACTTGTGAAGGCGCTCGACTGAATAAAGATGCATTGGCAGTGACAATAGACAAACAATCAATTTACCAAGTAACACAACTTCCCATCAATCATTGTCTCGCTTGGTCACAAAAACTCGTCGATGAAAACAAAACTATTTTAACGAAAAAAGAGAGTCAAATCGCCGAATCAATTTTGAAAGAGATTGTATCTAGACTGGAATTTTTATCTGCAGTAGGTTTGAATTATCTGTCCTTGGGTCGTGAAGCGGGTACGTTGGCTGGAGGCGAAGCTCAACGCATTCGTTTGGCCTCGCAAATTGGTACGGGGTTGTCTGGTGTATTGTATATCCTAGACGAACCAACCATAGGTTTACACCAGCGAGACAACCAGCGCTTAATTCAAACGCTGTGCAACTTACGCGATAAAGGCAATACTGTGGTGGTGGTGGAACATGATGAAGAAGTGATTCGTTCAGCCGAATATGTATTTGATTTTGGGCCAGGGGCTGGCCGCCACGGGGGCAAGATTGTTGCTCATGGTACTCCAGCCGAGGTAGAAGCCAATCCAAATTCACTTACAGGACAGTACCTTTCTGGCAAAAAAAACGTTTCCAGAAAAATTCTGAAGGTAAACACGGAGAGAAAAGTGGTAGACGAAGATGCGCCCACTCAATCACAATCCGCAATTAGCCTCTATGGAGCTGCCCATCATAATTTAAAATCGATTGATGTGAATTTTCCTCTAGGAAAGCTGATTTGTATTACTGGAGTTTCTGGATCCGGCAAATCCACCTTACTGCACGACACCCTCTATTATCATCTTGCCAAACAACTGGGATATCGAAGTGATTTGGAATCAGCTACAATCGAAAGAATAGTTGTACCAGATGTGGTAAAAAAAGTTTATCTCATTGATCAAAAACCGATTGGAAAAACCCCGCGCTCAAATCCTGCTACATATTCCAAAGCCTTTGATTACATTCGTGAACTTTTTGCGCTCACTCCAGAAGCTAGAATTCGAAACTACAAAGCGGGCAGGTTTAGTTTTAACACGAAAGGAGGAAGGTGTGAAGCTTGTCAAGGCGATGGTCAGCTCAAGATCGAAATGCAGTTTTTAGCCGATGTGTACGTAACTTGTGATGTTTGCCAAGGAAAACGGTATAACGAAGAAACATTGTCCATTGAATATAAGGGCAAATCAATCGATCAAGTGCTGCATCTGACAATTGACGAAGCATATGACTTTTTTATGTCTCATGCAGCTTTGAGGAAAAAACTTGGAACGTTAAAAGAAGTCGGCTTGGGTTATTTAGAACTTGGGCAACCGGCGCCAACCTTAAGTGGGGGAGAGGCTCAACGATTAAAATTAGCCAAAGAGCTCGCTCATCAGACGCAACAACACAATGTCTACTTGTTAGACGAACCTACTACCGGTCTGCATTTCGCTGATACGCAAAAACTACTCAATGTCTTATCCCAACTGGTGACACATCAAAATACCGTGATCGTGATTGAGCATAACTTAGACGTGATCAGAAACGCCGACTGGTTGATTGACCTTGGGCCAGAGGGAGGTGAAGGCGGTGGCGAGGTGTTATATGCTGGACCGCCAACCCAAGCACATAATCAAAACAATTCTGTAACCGGACAGTTTTTGTAAATATAAGCTGCTTTTCATCCATCTAAAATCACAGTACACTAGTTGAGTGAAAACCTTTTTTCGCTTTTTATTAATTATTTCCATTTCGTATTGTATTTTTTTTACAAATACTTCAGTTAGTCTGGCAGATGGTGAATTTACAACAGAGCTCAGTTCTGTTTATACAATCAACAAAAATAGCTCTCCCACAGTTATTCACTCTTTTATAGTTACCAATACAACTCCCTCCTACTACATCTCTAAATATGGTTACCAAACTTCTTTATCAGGCATAACTGGTGTTTCAGTCATCAATGAAGGAATTCCGCTCGAGCCACAAATTGATAAATCAGCTGAAAAAACGTCAATTTCCTTCGACTTTCCAAACGAGATTGTTGGAGAAGGTAAAAAAAGGAATTTTTCAATTCAATTTGCCAGCCCAGTATTTGCCACGCTCAATGGTAAAGTACTAGAAGTCACTATTCCAAAAACTCAACAAGTTGGTGCGTATGTTAAATCAACCCTAATTGTAAGAGTACCAAAAGAATTTGGCCGACCCTACAGAGTCGATCCTTCTCCAACCACTATTCGTGATTTGGCTGGGTGGAGCGAGTTTGTTTATCAAAATTATCTAGGTGAAGGAATTACTGCAGTCTTTGGTGAAAGTCAGAGATATCAATTAGACCTTACCTACTATTTAGACAACCCTCAAAACTATAAAGTTAGTACAAGTTTGACGCTACCACCAGACACTCCCTATCAACGGATGCTGTATACCAACCTCGATCCAAAACCAGAAAGTGTTTCTATGGACGAAGATGGTAATTGGTTAGCCGAATATTACTTAGAACCGCTTGAACAAAAAGTAGTTACCGCGCAAGCTTACACCGAACTTTCTGTAAATCCAAAACACAAACAACTGACGATTAATGAATCCAAGTTGATTCAACCCCTCGAATACTGGGAAACTCAAGATCCAACAATCATTGCTCTGGCAAATCAGTTTCAATCCCCTCAAGCAATCTATGAGGCTGTTGTTGACAAACTGAACTATACTGAATTACCACTTACCAACAGTAGAACCCGCTATGGCGCTGCCGGCAGTCTTCAAAATACTCAAGATGCGGTTTGCCAAGAATTTACCGATTTATTTATCGCAGTTGCTCGGAGCAATGGCATACCTGCCCGAAGAGCCACGGGGTATGCCCATACTAATCAACCAGAATTACGACCACTTAGTTTGGATGCGGATGTGCTACACACATGGCCAGAATATTATGATAAATCAAATCAAGTTTGGAAACCAATCGATCCAACTTGGGAAGATACCACCGGAGGAGTTGACTACTTTAACTTCTTTGATTTAAATCATATTGTGTTTGCCTACAATGGTATTTCAAGTTCACAACCACCTCCTGCCGGAGCGTTTAAACCACTAGAATCAAAAGAACAAACCGCCGTAGTTACCGTTACGACTGAATTTCCAGAAATTATTCCCAACTACTCCGCGAAATTTGAAAACAAACAAATGTATGGAATCGCTATTCCTGGATTCTTCCAAGTAGCGGTTGAAAATCAAACTGGCAAAGCTTGGTACAATACTTCGGTTGGGGTACGTGGGCAAAAAAACCAAATCACAGTAAAATGGCTTTCCAAAGATAGTTTTCCAGAGGTTTTTTTGCCCTTCGCTACCGAAAAGCGCTTGATCTTCTTAACGAGCGACCAACTTTTGCCAATAATGGATACAATCATTGTTGCCATCACGAACCAATCTGGGCCAACACAATATGTCAACAGCGAAACACCAGTCCTTATCCTCCCATATTACCTCGCCAGAATCGAGTTCTACTTTGGTTTGGGCATCGCAGGTAGTATCTGCGCCCTCCTTACCGGGAGTCTACTGGTTTACCGACACAAACGGCAAGCCATCTTACGTCGGGAAAGCCAAGAACCTCAAACGCCGATTGTCTAGTTATACTCAACTCAAACGACTGCCATTGAGAATCCTACAAATGGTCCAAACGGCTCAGCAAGTGCAATTCCAAGTGCTGCCAAGTGAACTGGCAGCAATTTTGACTGAGGCTGAATTGATTCGCACCTATCAACCCAGCTACAACATCCTGTTAAAAGACGATAAAAGTCCGCTATATATTTGTATAACGTCAGATACGTATCCTCAAGTAATTCAGGTAAGAAAAAAACAATTGGTTTTTGATAAAACAAAGCCGAATTTTTTTGGTCCGTTTGCCAATAGCTACCAAGTACAGCAAGTTCTCAAAATTGCCCGAACTATTTTTCGATGGTGTGACAATCCTTCAAATACCGCGGGATGTTTTTATTCTCACCTACATCTCTGCTCTGGAGTATGTTGTGGCAAGATTACTCTGAATGAGTATCGAACTAACCTCAGGCAACTTTCGCTTTTTCTCCATGGCAAATCGAGCGATTTGCTTAAACAACTAAATCTTTCAATGAAACTGCAGTCCAAACAAAACCTGTTTGAGGCGGCAGCAAAAACTAGAGATATGATTCAAGCAGTTACGGCAGTTACAAAAGAACCATACTACTTAAAACCAGATCCCCAATTACTTAATTTAGCGGAAAGCCGTCCAGATAACCAGGTAACTTATTTGAGCAGGTTGCTACAGCTTTACCTTGGTTTACCGAAACAATATTCGCTGAAAAAAATTGAAGGTTACGATGTGAGTAACACCAGTGGCACAAATGCCGCAGTAGCATTGGTAAGTTTTACTGACGGTCAAGCGGACCCTGCTGACTATCGCTTATTCAATATCCGAACACTGAATACTCCCGACGATTACCAAATGATTCGGGAGGCGTTAATTCGTCGGCAAAACCATCCGGAGTGGGGGATGCCTGACTTAATGATCATAGATGGAGGCAAAGGTCAGCTTCGAGCTGCTTTGAGCGTTTGGCAATGGTCGACCCCAATGATCAGCATTGCCAAACGCCCCGATCGCTTGATTTTTCCCAAAGTTGATCGATCTTCAAATCGTTTAAAAATCTCTTATGCAATCATAAATTTAGATTCGCGCCACCCGGGATTACAACTCGTGCAACAAATCCGAGATGAAGCCCACCGTTTCAGTAAAAAACAACATTCTCGACTAAGAACACGTGCTTTATTGGGCAAAAAGTATCTCTGACAGTATCTTGACCTCAAATCAATCGGGTGATATTGTAAAAACTGATGTTACGTCCTTTTATCAAAACTTTACTCGCAATTTTCATCTTAGCTTGGTTTCTCCCAAATATAACCTACACTGACTGGGTTGCACTCGGTCTTTTTTCAATTGTACTAACACTAATTAATCTCATTCTGAAACCTATACTCAAGTTGTTAACTCTACCAATCAACATTGTGACACTGGGTTTATTTTCAATCGTTGTTAATGTTGCACTCCTTTGGCTAGCCCTGTATTTGGTTCCCACCTTCACTATCGCTCCTATGGTGCTTTTTGGCGTGCCACTTGGAACATTCTTTACTCTAGTCTTTATCTCATTTGGCTTGAGTCTTACTCAATCTTTTGTCTCCATCTTTCTCTGATTAACTTTTTAGACCAACGCTATTTTAAAACTGGAAAATCCTCTGCAGTCGTGTTATAATATCCTATAGTATTGATATGGCTTAATTGTATGAAACATTTTGTCTTTTCCACATTACTAATTCTTGGAATATTTCTGCATTTCAGTTCTGATTTTGTTAAAAAAGTGAGTGCTCAAACCAATCCTAGTGAATTTACCACAGGCGAAATAATTCTAACTACTACTGACGCTAGTGTATCAGGTAACGCTTCAACTGCAGGCGAAATTGCCAGCGACTCCGCAGAAATAATTGAAAAAATTCAAGAAAAAAAAGATCAAGACTTAACCGATACGGGTGGAAAACAGATCGGTGAGTTAACCGCATACCTGTATCAAAATCCTCCAGAACCGTTAAGCTGGAATAATTTTTTACAGCATGCAATTTTTAACACTGTTAAAGAAGGTGTCCCTGCAAACATTATCGTAGTCGTAATTCTCTTTCCAGTAGTCGCATCGCTCATTGCTGCTTCTCGACACGTAATTGGTCTCAAGGGCTTTGGTATCTACATTCCCGCAGTGCTTTCAGTGGCTTTTGTATCCACTGGAGTAATACCTGGCCTACTTATGTTTATGGCCATTAGCGGTACCGCATTTATTACCAGTCGATTGCTTAAACAAACCAACTTACCTTACTTACCAAGAACCGCACTGCTACTTTGGACTATCTCTATTGGGATTATTGGCTTATTAATTTTGGCACCAATTTTAAAAGTAACCCAATTAATGTCAGTAAATATTTTTCCAATTTTAATTTTAGTACTCTTAAGTGAGAATTTCCTTGACGCACAAGCTCATTCCAAGGAAAGCCAGGCGCTAGCCCTGACCGTCGAAACCATTATTCTGGCTCTAGTTGCCAGTGTATTGTTTAAGTGGGGCATGCTCCAGAGAATAGCGCTCAGCGAACCAGAACTACTACTTTTCTTAACCGCTGTTGTTAATATCATAATTGGAAAATTTAGTGGATTACGCGTCAGTGAGAGACTTCGATTTGGTGCAATTATTGAAGAAGAAGAATAACCATGCCAATCAAACCATCGCACATTCTAGGCATGAACGGTCGCTACCGCTATACTAAGCTTAACCCTAGCTCAGCGCGAGCGTATGGTTTCTCCAAGCTGAAAACAAAACAGTTATTACTAGAAAATAACATCCCTACTGCCCAACTCTACCACATGTTTGAATCCTACACAGATTTGGACCACATGATTTGGGAAAACATTCCCTGTCCCTTTGTCCTGAAGCCCGCAAGTGGGAGTGCTGGCAAAGGCATTCGCATTATCACTAAATACCTACCACAGCAATCAATTTGGCTAGATAATGAGAATGATGAAATCACAGTCGAAGATCTCAATTTGCATGTTCAAAACATACTGGATGGTGAATATAGCACTTGGGGAAGTAGCCATCGAGCTCTTGTGGAAGAAATGATTATTGCTCATCCGGTTTTGAAAAAACTTTCAAAAGGAGGTACCCCAGACATCAGAATCATCGTTTTTAATTCCGTTCCAATCATGGCCATGGCACGAATTCCAACTGTAGAATCGGGAGGCAAAGCCAATCTTGATATTGGAGCAATTGGACTCGGTATTGATATATCTAGCGGCTTTACCACTTTTGGTATCCAAGGCAAAAGTAAATATATTAAACGATTTCCACAACAAAAACGCAAGGTGGGTGGTATTCAGATCCCTTATTGGCGAGAAGCGCTCTTAATGGCAGTCAATGCTTCCCAAGCAGCTGGTTTTATCTTTATGGGCGCTGATCTCTTTATTGACGAAACCAGAGGACCCATGGTGGTTGAACTCAATGGTTTTCCCGGTCTTTCTATTCAGTTAGCAAATAAAGCTGGACTCAAACGTAGAATCGAACGAGTGGAAGGTATTGAGGTGCGCAATGCCGACCATGGGGTCCGCATTGCGCAAGCACTTTTTACCGAATACTACGTTGATCAACATCGAGTTGAACAAGGTCTCACTATTATTTCAAATAAACCCACAATTGTCATCAAAGGGGATCGGACAAAAAACCTGGAAGTACCTGCGTTGGTCAATACTTTGCGTGCTCGCTCAGCGATCTCAAGAAGACTGGCTGTTGACCTCGGTCTACTTGATTATGACGATCTACTCTGGCAACAACAAGAAGTGAGTGAAGGAAAAGTACCCGTGGTGGAAGTAGAATTTGAAGTTAAGGGTCAGCAAGTTAAAACCGCTATGCTCGCAGTCCAAAGACTCGATAAATCGAAACATAAAGTTGAATTGGGACAACATGATATTAAACAATTTTTGATTGGAGATATTGAAGCATGAGTTTGATTAGTCGTATAACTCCTACCAACTTAACCACTCAAAAGTTAGCTTTTCTTGAAAAGCCCAATTTTAACCCCTCTCTAACATATGATGAGATCCTCAGTCCCGAAGAGTTAACTCAATTCGGCAAACCCGAAAACAAGTATCTAGAGCTTGCCAAAGCCATACTGGAAAAGGCCTATTGGCATCGTAATGAAGCTGATCTTAACGCGCTAGAGGGAACACTCTGCTCACAATCACAAGTGGAGGCCTCAATTTTTGCATTTTTGAAACTGCATCAACTTGATGCGCGTTTTAAAGTCAGTTTTTCTCATTCCTATCTTTCTAGAGCTTCAATATCTGCGACTCTACTGAAAATAAGGCTTCCGCTTGATTTTAGAAAAGATGGCCTGTTTAGTGCTCTCTATCATGAAATTGGTACTCATGCTTTACGAAGATTAAATTATGAAGAACAACCCTGGTTTAAGAAAAAATCCAAGTATGGTTTTCAATCATATTTGGTCACCGAAGAAGGCCTTGCCTCACTCCATGGCCTACTGCCCCAATCATTTCAAGTCGCTCATGTTGCAGCATTGCGATACCTAGCTGTGAGTTGGGCTCAATCGCATTCGTTTTTGGAAGTGTGGCACAAACTTGGTCGTTATATTCAAGACCCAGGTAGACGATGGGTAATTGCAATTCGTCAAAAAAGAGGACTTGAGGATACAAGCCAACCTGGAGGATTCACTAAAGACGCAGTCTACTTCCAAGGCATGGTTGAGGTTTGGCAGTGGCTCAGTCAACACGAATTTAATCCCAGTGATTTGTACTGGGGTAAGCTACACTATGAAGATGTTGAATTAGCAAAATCACTCAAGCCAGACTTTCAGCCAAGACTCCCAAGTTTTTTCGCCTCAAACCCCAAAAAATATCAAAAACAATTAAAAGAAATTGGTAAGTTAAATTACTTCACACAAATCTAAATAGTGTACACTCTGCAGTATGGACGCAGCAGTTACTATACAAGTTCAACCAAAAGCCAGGAGAATCAAGCTGCAGATTGTGAATGATGGCGAAGTGTTGGTCACTACACCACCATATATACCAAAATTCATTATCAATCGGTTTATTGCCGATCACCAAGACTGGATCAATAAGCATTCAAGAAAACATAAAGGTAAACTAAAGGTACTTTCTAATAATTATCTATATCTCTTTGGTACCAAATACGAACTTATATATAGTATTAATACATCAATGTCTCCAGGATTCGTACTTACTCAAGATACTCTCTTGTATACCCCCATTGCAGGCAAAACCAACCAGATGAATCACAAATTGCTGAATAATTTTCTCAAATCTACTTGTGGCGCCTACATACTTCCCAGAACTGATCAACTGGCTAAAAAAATGAATGTTTCGTATAAAACCATTGGATTTAAGGAGCAAAAAACTCGGTGGGGGAGCTGTAGTAGCAGAGGAACACTGTCATTTAATTGGCGACTTGTTCACTTTGAACCATCTGTAATCGACTACGTTATCACTCATGAATTAGCTCACCTGATTCATCCCAATCATAGCAGGGCATTTTGGAAATTGGTCTCACAATACTTCCCAAATTTGGCCAGTGCGAAAAAAACTCTCCAACAGTATTATTGGTAATCAATCAGATATGTATATTTTTCACGGTGACAACCACATCGCATCCAGACAAGCCTTACTTGAATTTATCGACTCTTCACGTAATCGTTTTACCCGAACAACAACTTTTCCCGCCACCGACCTTACGCTCGCTCAACTAGAATCAGCTCTGGGAGAAATCAGCTTATTTAATGAACAAGTACTTACCGTGGTTGAAGAATTACATTCTTTGCCAAAATCAGCTCATCAAACTGCCTTACTTAACGCATTGTTGAAATCTCAAGCAATTGAATCTGTAGTACTCTGGGAAAAAAAACTGTTAACTCCAAGTCAATCAGCTTCATTTAACCAAGCAAAGCAAAAAACATTCAAAAGTAGCAAATCCTTATTTCAGTGGCTTGATGCATTTTCTCCTGCAACTTCAATTCAAGCTAGAGTAAAATTATTTAACGAAGCCGCAACCCAGGACGGCATCGAGTATTGTTTTCTTATGCTTGTTAGACAAATCAGACTCTTACTTACAATTAAAGGTGGCGGTACCATCGCTGGCCCCCCATTTGTTCAGGCAAAAGTGCAAAAACAATCAAAAATGTTCTCACTCCAACAACTACTGAATCTACATGAAAAGCTCACTTGTATTGATGTAGAAAGCAAAACTAGTGGTATACAAATGTCGCTGAAAAACCGACTTGACCTATTACAAATTGAGCTGTAAAGTAAAGTGTCATACTTTGTATGACACTTTATTCAGTGTAAATAAATGAACAGAGATAGGAGAAACAGATGTATAAAATCGTGAAAATCAACCCAGTAATTTTTCGTGGTTACGATTTGCGTGGTGTCGTTGACGTTGATTTAAGTGATGACGTGTATTTCACTCTTGGTCTTGGCTACGCCACTTATCTTTCAAAATGGAGAATTAAACAAGTGGCGGTGGGTCGGGACAATCGATTAACTAGTGAACAATATTCCAAAGCTTTTCGAGCTGGATTAAATCAAGGCGGTATAGATACAATCGATCTTGGCCATTCGCTGAGTCAAATTGTCTATTTTTCGTCTTATTTCTTTCAAACCAAAGGTGGCGCCATGGTGACAGCCTCCCATAATCCAAGCAACTTTAATGGACTTAAGCTGAGCACCGGGTATTCGGAAACCATGGTAACCGAAGAAATTCAAGAATTGAGATCAATCTGCGAAAAAGCAGAATTTAGTCATGGCGCAGGTACGGATAAAGAGCAAGACATTTTTGCCAATTATACCGAAAGTATTTTGAAACATTTTTCATTACAAAAACAGTGGAAAATAGTAGTGGATGCTTGTAATACCACATCGGGAAAATTCTACCCAGAAATTTTTCGGCAAGCCGGTTGTGAGGTAATCGAACAAAACTGCACACTTGACGGCAATTTTCCCCTTGGGGTACCTGATCCCACCGAGGTGGAGGTGCTTAACCGACTGGCAGACGGTGTCAAAAAACACAAAGCTGATATTGGCTTTGCGTATGATACAGACGGGGATCGCATGGCGGTGGTGGATGAAAATGGCAAAGTATTGTGGATGGATACAATTGTAGCGTTGTTTGCTCAAGACGTGCTTGACTTTCTCCCAGGAGCAAAAATTATCTACAATGCACTCTGTTCACGTCAAGTAACTGAAGCAATTGAAAATGCGGGAGGAAAGCCAGTGGTTTGGTTAACTGGTCATTCCTTCATTAAAGCAAAAGTAAAAGAGGAAAAAGCTCCATTTGGCGGAGAATTATCTGGTCACATCTTTTTCATGGATAACTTCTTCGGCCATGATGATGGTGCATTTGCCAGTTTACGCTTACTCGCATATTTGGAACGAAAAAAAGAAACTCTATCTGAAGCTGTAAGAAAACTGAGCCAGTACGTCAGTAGTCCAGAAATCAAATTTGGTTTGGCAGATGCAATTAAGTTTGAATTTGTTTCAACAAAAATCAGAGCAGCGTTTGAAAAAGAGTGGCCACAGGCACAATATATCGATATTGATGGTATTAGAATGGATACCAAAGAAACTATGGCTATTGTGCGCGCTTCGCAAAATGGACCCTATATCACTCTAAAGTTTGAAGGCAAAACTCAAACTCAGTACAACGAGCTAAAAAAAACGTTAAAAACGATTCTGGAAGCCTACCCTGAGATAGACTGGAAACAGGGAGTAAATACCCATTCCTTACAGTAATCCAATGAATACTTACATGTCTAACAATCAAAATTATCGTCGCTTTGCGGAAAAACTTGTTCAAGAGGGTGGAGCAATTGCATTACGAGATTTTAATC
>CAYNWG010000017.1:0-18554 GCA_964400865.1 uncultured Pseudomonadales bacterium | reverse complement strand
GATTTAATATTCCACAACCAGTAATTGACTGTATTGCCCAACATCATGAAGATGAACCTTTCTCTGGTCCAGAGCAAATGGTTGTCTATATCGCTGATGCAATTTCTGGAGCTCGTCCAGGAGCCAGATATGAAAATTATGACGAATACGTGGCTCGCTTGCAAAAGCTAGAAGAAATTGCCACCGCTTACAGTTCTGTTAAATCAGCATACGCCATTCAGGCTGGTAGAGAAGTTAGAGTGCTACTCAAACCACAAGAATCGCAGGATGACGACGTAGTAATATTAAGCCGAAAAATCCGTGACGAAATTAAAGAAAAAGTAACTTATCCGGGAACAGTAACGGTTACGGTAATTAGAGAAACTCGTTCGAAAGAAGTCGCTAGCTAAAGTATAATAGGAAAACAATGCAACAGGTGTTACTCGTCATCCAAATAGTTCTATCAGTGATTATTACCGTCTCAATCTTGCTTCAAGCACAAGGTGCTGGTCTTGGAACTACCTGGGGTGGTGGCAGCGAAACTTACCACACTAAGAGGGGTCTAGAAAAAGTGCTCGTCTATGTCACGATTGGTTCGATCGTTTTATTTACGATATTATCCGTAGCAGCTTTGCTTATTTAGCAAAAAGATCGCTACAATACAAGCATGCGCAAGATCTACTGGTATCTCACTTCTTATGTTCGAAAATACGGGCTTTTACTACTCCTAACTCTCTTCGGCGGAATCCTCATTTTCTCAATCGCTGTCCCAACTCTTCTATCAAAAATTGAAAAACAAAATACAATTTATATCGGTATTATTGGTCAATTTACTCTCGATCGTTTACCAGACAGCATAGCCAACCAACTTTCAGTGGGGTTAACCCAGGTTAATGCTGATGATACGATTTCTCCTGTTCTTGCCGAACGGTGGACAGTCGAGCAAGAGGGCACTAACTATCGGTTTGTGCTCAAAGACGGCTTGGCTTGGCACGATGGCACACCATTTACAACCGAAAATATCCAATTTTATTTACCCAACGTTGAAACTATTATTACCCCCAGAGACATCGTATTTAAATTACCTGCATCATACGCCCCGTTTCCAAGCATTGTCGCCACTCCACTGTTTAAAAAATCTGAATTAAATCACTGGTTTCTTTTCCATAAACCAACTGTAGTTGGGATAGGTACCAATTTTTCCATAGTCGATTATGATAGAAAAAATACGAGTAATTATTTATCAGATCTAGTAGTTGAAAGTCGCTCTGAACGATATGTCTACCGCTTTTATTTAACTGAACAAGATGCAATTACCGCATTTCAAAGAGGTGAAATTGACCAAGTTCAAGATTTAGCAAAAACTTGGCCAATTATGAAATGGGATTCGGTTGCCACCACAGCGAGTCTTCATCCCGACCAGTACTCAGCCGTCTTCTTCAACCACCGAAACTCGTTATTCACAAAAAATATTCGGCAAGCATTAGCCTATGCCACCACAAAAGCTGCACCGGAAAGAAGAGCCATTTCACCAATAAATGGCTTGTCCTGGGCCTACTATGCTGGTTCTAAATCGTATGATACAGATGTAGAACGAGCAATCGAACGACTTCTGGAGGAATTGCCCAGAGAAAAGCTCTCATTTTCACTGACCACTACTACCTTGTTTGAAGATCAAGCAGCAATAATTCAGTCGGAGTGGCAGAATCTTGGTAGTCTTGCTGTTGAGCGATGCAACCAATCTAGTCAAATCCAAGATAAATCTTTGTGTGCAAATTTGGGCATAGAAGTTCAGTTAAAAATTGCAAATTTTCCCGACACATCTAACTTTGATACCATTTTAATTGGTCAAGAAGCCCCACCAGACCCTGACCAATATGAATTATGGCACTCCAATGAACCCACCAATTTTTCTGGATATAAGAATACTAGGATAGACAATATCCTTGAAAAAGGAAGACAAACTAATAGCAGAGATGAGCGAATTCAACTCTACCAAGAATTTCAACAATTCCTCACGGAGGATGCCGCGGCGATTTTTCTTGAGCATCTCACGAGCTATCGTATTGAGCGACTGTAATTATTTACAGTTTCCTCATTTTCCGACGAAGCGTTTCAAAAACCCAAGTCAATCCATACCTCCAGGTAACAGGTATATCTTGAGCTGCAACATAAGCCACCTCTCTGCCTCCAAAACCACGCTTAAATAAACCCACTCCATAAAAGCGATGGTGAATCGCATCTTTGGGAGACACCCCCCAAAGGTTATATTTGGCACAACCCCGTTTTTTTGCCTCCTGAATTATCGCCCACTGGCAAGCATAGCTACCAGGGTATTCCCTATTTTCTGGAGTCGAAATTCCATAGTGATAAACTGCTTCCCCGTTATAAAAAATCACAAACGCTGATGCCAACAAGGTATTTCCATAATATGCATGAAAGAGCATAATTTGATCGTCAGCAATAAAGGCTTCAAATTGTTTTGTTAAAAAATTTTCAGAAAAGGGAACAAACCCCTGACGCTGTGCTACAGCTAGTTGCTCTTGATAAAATTGCTTAAGATCATCGATATTTTTTGATAGTTGTACATGTATTCCCAGCTCAGAAGCTTTTTTTATGGCTTGACGATGTTGTTTGCGCATGTCAGCCTTCAATTCCTCATCAGCTTTCGTTAGATCAATTTCAATTGTCAAATCTGCGGTGAGGTGCATCGGCGCAGTTACAGCACCAATGGAACGAAGTAAATCTGCAACTTCGATTTGCTGTTCAACTTGAGGGCGAAAACGGATAAACAGACAGTCGTGTTGCAGAGCCATTTTTTTTACCTCAGCAAACAGAAATGTGGCCACTCTGTGATCATTCCAGTCAAGTAAGGGTCCCCCCGCAATTGCAAAATATGCCCCTCTTTTGGCTGGCTCCCTCACAATCTGGGCGAGCGCAAGTGGTTGTTCATCATCTTCTAAGACAAGTCGAAATACTCCTTTACCAAGAGAGCGTTGAAATTCTCCCCATTGCCATGACTGAAGAAAGTTTGCGTCAACAAAATGTTTGATATGGAGATTCCATTCCACCACTGAATTACATTGCGTAAATTTCATAAAACCAGTTCTGCTATTTGTTTGGCTATTTTGGGAGTGATTAATTGATGGGTTGGTAGATTGATACAGTGTTCAGCAATTATTTCTGCATTGGGGCAACTACCTAGTTGGTAGTGACTCGCATACTGAAAAGAGCCGCTATCGACTGGTTTACGATACCAGCGATCGGCAATATATATTCCATGTTCTTCAAGTTTTAAAATTATTTCGTGAGGATTTTCCACAAACACAGGAAATCTAAGGTTTGTACCACCCTCAATTGCTTTTTCATCTATCAAGCTTTGATCGCCGAGCAACTTGTAATAAACTTTTGCGATTACCTTTCTATGAAGCAAATCCGATTCAATAGTAGACCAGCGATGAAGCAGAAAAGTCGCTAAACCTAGCGGCATTTGAGTTGTACGACGATAGACTGATTCGATCGGCGAATAAAATAAACCCATTTTTGTGACAAGAAAGTGCAATAATTTCCCCAAATAGATTGGATATAGTTTGCGGATGAGGATGGTGAGTATGGGATATACGCAGTCGCGAATGGTTTGAATCAACCCCACCTCATCTGTCGGCACTAGAGCATTACGAATCGGAACTCTGGTTAAAGCAAATCCCCCACTCATTCCATCCCAAACTTTGTCTCTGCCAGTAGAGATTACAATCGCAGCAGCTCCAGCACCAAAAAAAGCCTCATTTTGCTTTATGCCTATCGCTTGAGCAAGATCTGCCACATACGCAATTTGATGTTCTCTTGCCCAATCTTCAATTGCAGTAGCAGAGCTACAATTCCCCAATGAGAACTGAGCAATAATCGCAGCAACTTTTATTCCACTTGAACTTTCAACCGTATTGCGCTGCAACGCTTGATTTAAGGTGGTTGCTGTTGGTACCAATGCTGCGCGATCGATATCGTAGTACAGTGGTTTTGCGCCGCAGCGAATGATAGCCTCTTCTACCGCATAGCAGCTGAAAGCCTGGGTTAAGACAACATCGCCCACTCCAACACCCAGAGATCGGAGCACTAATTCTAAAGCGTCTCTCCCTTTGTACGTTGGTGTCACTGAATATCCGGGGAAGACTTGGTTGAGGAGAGCAATTAGCTGGTCAAAAGAGGATTTTTCTGGCGAGAAAAATCCTCGTAAAGCCACAAACGCATCTTGCCAAGAATAGTTTGATCCCAGTGAATTAAAAATATAGTGGCGCTTCATAGTGATTTAATAATTCCATTGATCCAACCTGGCATCCTACCTTCGATTAGCAGAACTACATCTGAGTCCATCTGTTGTAAGAGCTTTAGAATCAACTCTCTATCTGTTTCACATGTTGTACCAAATTCTGCTAAAAATTCAGACCTGCCATTCCAATCAACATACATCACTTTTTGCACAAAAGGGACACTAAACTTGGCAAGTTGTTGATGCACAGATTTAGATTCTTGCCCCAAATCTACAATTCCGGGTGTGATGAGCCATTTATTTTTTGCTTCAATCCGTTGAAGCAGCTCGAGAGCCGCTTTAAAACCTGCGGGATTGGTAGTCCCGCCATCATCAATAATTGTTCCACCAGATCTGGTTTTTCTGATATGAATAAAGTTATCTCCAGGCAAGAAAGTGCTGATGGCAGTCAAAATAGCCGCTTCTGACAACTTCCACCTAGCTGCAATTGTCACAGCCAGCTCAACAACTTGAGCATAATGCATACCAATCAAATTAGTAACAATCTTGCGTTTACCAGCTAGTATTGATAAATTTCCCGTTTTTTCCAAAGAATATGTATACGCTTGTTTTGAGTGGTTAGGAGTGCAGCCAATGAGAATTGGTTCGTCATTTGTTTGATGCTTTGTCTGCCACTTTAGCACACCAGACTTTACTATTTGAATAACACCGTCATCCAATGCGTTATAAACCACTGCACCTTGTTTTGGTAACGAAGCTATCAACTCTGATTTTGCCTCTACGATTGCCTGCTGGGTTCCAAATAATCCCAGATGCTGTGATGATAATCCAGTAATGACTGCAACTGTGGGTTGAAACCAAGTAGATAACTTGGCAATTTCGCCTTTTGCATAGGCACCATACTCCAGAATTGCAATTTTCTCTGAATTGTAATCTCGTAAAATACTTCGTGCGACAGAATAACGAGTATTGAAAGATTTGGGTGTTGCAAAAACTGGTTCTAAAGAACTAAGTAAGTGAGCAAGTAATTGCTTAGTGGCTGTCTTGCCATATGATCCAGTAATACCAATAATCATTGGTTTTCTCTGGCTCAGCTTTCTTTTTGCTCGCAAGAGCATCACGTTGGTTTGAATGCCACTAATTACAACTGATGGTATGATCGCAATTAACACAATCGCTGGAAGCATAATATAAACTGTTGCTAAAAATAGAGTGATCGCTACATCTGAATTTAACTGATTCCCCATTTGTCTGACCCACATTTCAGCAACTCGAATGAGATTGTAAACGTAACCAATTGTAATCACTGCAATAAAAATCACACGACTCGTAATTCTTGGTCGTTTGAAGCCAGACTTGGTAAAGTCATTTGGCCTAGGAATTACTCGCACTAACTCGCGCAAACCCATTTTTGAGAAAATAAATATTTTTAGCCGATCCCAACGATATTCTTTTTCTTGAACTATACTTAGCCAGCGAACCAACCGTATTGAACTAGCTATGGCGAGAATAATTTGAAATAGAATCATTGTCTGACCTTAGAAGAATTACTATTTAATTGTTCAATCCAATGGTTGATTATAGAGGCAACTTGATTGGGATGAGTGTACTGAGGTGAATGGCGAGCATCGGGAATAATCTGCAAATAACTCTTCTGTATGAGCATTGCTAAATTTTCTCCCATAAACACTGGTGTTGTTTGATCATTTTCTCCCCAAAGAATTAAGGTTGGAATCTGTATTTTACTTGCTTCTTCTCTTATATCCGTGCGAATTGCCTGACGCATAGTAACTTTTTGTTTTTCAGTGGCATGGTAATAGTCTCGTTCACCAGCTAAAACATAGAGTAATTTTTTTAATTTTTTTTGTTGGGGCAGATTTTTACCAATTTTTGCAAGCACCCAAAATACTGAGCGCTTCAGTTTCTTCTGCCAACGGTTATCTGGAACGCCAGAACTATCAATCAATAACAGGCACTTCAGACGCTCCGGATTGTGCGCAGCATACTTGATTGCCAATTGACCACCAAATGAGTGACCGATGATGATTGATTGTTGGCTTTTGGGTAATTGGGTATCAAGCCAAACCATATAATCATGTAAGTCCCAACTCTCATTTAGTGGTTGCGTCAGACCAGGGAGTAACAAAAAACGCACTGAGTATTTTTGGTCTTCCAGAAGTTTAATTAGTGGTTGCCACTTATTTTTGGTTTGATTTGAGGCTGTCCAACCATGCAAAATAACTATTTGGGAATCTTTCACAAAAAAATTGTATCATGCTTCACTTTTTTGTGGAGTTTGCGTATACTACACAACCATGAAACAACTATCACTGAACAAACATATTCATCTACTTTTTTTTCTCGTTTTTAGTGGAGCCATACTCTCTGGATGCACCTCTCCAACTACTGGGGGTAGTAATCTTAATAACCAACCAGACGCAACTGCTATAATCACTCAGACGCAGTTGGTGACTTCGCCAACAGCTCCACCTAGTAGTAACAATCCAGCAAGTGCAAATCAAAACGTAGTAGAACCCAATACCCCAGCTATGAAACAACTCTCAGATTTCCCACCCAATGATGCAGCTCAAGCGATTCTCAGTACCTCAAAAGGCGATATTACTATCTCACTCTTTAGAGATGCAGCACCTCTAACTACACTCAACTTCATCACTCTAGCTAGTTCGAGTTTCTACGACGGAATCGTCTTTCACAGAATTATTCCTGGTTTTATGGCACAAGTTGGTGATCCCATCTCAAAAGATCCTGCTCAAAAAAATCGCTGGGGAACTGGTGGACCAGGCTACGCTATAGCTGACGAATTTGGCTCTGGTCTAAAGCATGATAAAGCTGGAGTGGTCTCCATGGCAAATTCTGGACCAAACACTGGTGGCAGTCAATTTTTTATCACGCATGAAGAAACTCCATGGCTAGATGGAAAACATGCAATTTTTGGTCAAGTAATTGAAGGTATGGAGGTAGTCATGCAGCTTGAAGTCGGTGACTCGATTACCAAAATAACGTTACAATAGTAAAGTGAAAATACGCTTTGCATCAATAAAGCAGGTTGCTTTGGGATTATTTTTTTGGTCGTTGATTATCTTGGCTTTATTTTTAACCATTCTCTTACCCCCATTATTACTGACTCAAATGGGTGTCTCCTCTTTTCTATCAGGAAATTATGATGTTGCGGCAAAACGATGGCAACAAGCTCGTTTAATCGTAGA
This sequence comes from uncultured Pseudomonadales bacterium, assembly GCA_964400865.1. Classification (GTDB taxonomy): domain Bacteria; phylum Patescibacteriota; class Microgenomatia; order UBA1400; family PJMF01; genus DAOQVB01. The sequence goes on along the minus strand of CAYNWG010000017.1, from coordinate 11,081 downwards.
TCCTCTCTCCACCATTACCCAACCAATAGTGACCGATGGAGTTCTCTGGCAGACAAGTTTATCCTTGGCAGAACAACTCGCAAATGACCTCCATTTGTTCACTGAACAAAAGCAACAAAGTATCTATGATCTTCCAACTGATGTCTTTGTGTCTCATATTCCAAACTATCTGCAATTACTTGACAGTATTGAATCTAATTTTGATTCATCAAAATTGGTTCAGCATATCTTAAAACAAAAACATGTTTTAGAAAAAATATCACTCACCAAAGAATGGCTTGGGACACTTTCGCCAATCCTTAACAACAGATCCAGATGGATTGTATTATTACAAAATGACAACGAGCTACGAGCCACCGGCGGCTTTATGGGATCATATGCCGTCATTACTATTAACCAGGGTAAAATAGAAGAACTCACTATTGAAGATATCTACGACGCCGATGGTCAATTTACCGGCTACTTCCCTGCGCCAGCAGGAGTTAAAGAATATTTGAGCAGTGGCAATGGACTCCGTTTGCCTGATGCCAACTGGCATCCTGATTTTCCCACCAGTGCCCAACAAGTACTTGGTTATTTTGCACTGGGGAAACGACAAGAAATTAGTGGAGTGATCGCAATCACCAACTCGGTCATAGGAGAAGTGCTGAAAATCACAGGGCCACTGCAACTGCCAGACTATCAAGTTACCATTACTGCTGATACCCTTGACTCAGTACTCCAAAACCGACCACAAGCTTTTTTTCCTGGCAGTATTCAAAAAAAACACTTGCTTTCTCAGGCTAAAAACCAATTATTAGCAGAAGTTGCCACTCTATCACTGAATGATTGGTTTTCGCTCTTAGCAACACTTAAGACTGAGATTCATACAAATAATATTTTATTTTACTCAGTAAACGAATCACTCAATTTACTCTTTGAGAAATATTCCATGAGTGGCAAGCTTGCTACGCAATCAAACAACCAAGACTTATTGGGTATTATTGAATCTAATGTAGGAATAAATAAAAGTAATCTGTGGCAGCATCGCTCAGTCATAATCGACCTATCAAAACCAACTCAGGCCATCGTCACCATTCGATATAGTAATCAGTCACCCGAAAGCATCGGTTTTGAACAATCAAGATATATAAATTACTTGCGTTTAGTAACAAATATAAATTGGAGTCTAGAATCAGTTCAAGTAGACAATAACAAACCCACAGCGGAATGGCAACAAACGCCTCTGCTCACCAGAGCTGGAAATGAATTTTCTGAAACTGGTGGGTTGATTGAAATTGCCCCTAGATCAACAAAAGTTGTAACTGTTGTGTTTAATCGAGAACCAACTCAAACTACGAGCCTAGTATTAGTAAAACAGCCTGGACTTCCAGAAATTCACTACACCATACTGAAGCCGAGCGGCTCCAACGAGCAACTCGTTCTACAAAGTAACCAAGAGTTTTTCTACCGTTAACGGCTACCTAGTGTAGAATGCGAATAATGCAAAATCATCCAACTATTACAGATACTATTGTTAAAGCCAAAGCAATTTTGGCAGATCAAGATTTAAGCGAACTTGAATCAAAAAAAATTGCCCTGGAATCACAAACACTGGAGCCAGCGTTTTGGCAAAGAACCGACGCCCAACCTATTATTCAAGATTTGGCAGAATATTCCAATCAGCTAAAACAATTCCAGGAACTTAATCAAGTTCTTCAAGATGCTCAAGATCTTGAGCAAGCATTGATAGGTCAGAGCCTTTCAGAGAGCGATAGACAATCCTTTGAAATCGAGTTTGAAAAACAGGGGAAGCTTTTAATCAAACTTGTGACAGCCCTTGAATTCACTCAATATCTATCTGGAGAATATGATCGGCTTGGTTGTTTATTTTCCATTCATTCAGGCCAAGGTGGAACTGAGGCTATGGATTGGGCAGATATGCTTCGACGCATGTATACACGCTACTTTGAACGTAAGCAGTGGAAATTTCAACTCGTTTCAGAAGTTCGAGGAGAAGAAGCGGGCATCAAGCAAGCAGAGTATGAAATATTGGCACCATTCACGTATGGTTTTTTGAAACATGAGCGAGGTACACATAGGCTGGTTAGACAGAGTCCATTCAATGCAGATAGTTTACGCCAAACTTCTTTCGCACTGGTCGAGATTCTACCTCTCATACCAGCGTCAGATAAAACTATAGAAATCAAAGAGGATGAGTTGGAATGGAAATTCTCTCGTTCGGGTGGCGCAGGAGGCCAAAACGTCAATAAGGTCAATACAGCGGTAGAATTGCGCCATCTGCCCACCTCGCTAGTAGTTCGATGCCAAGAAGAGAGAAGTCAGGTTCAAAATAAAGAAAAAGCCTTGCAAAAATTAAAAAGTTTATTGGCGCAAAGAAAAGAGGATGAGAGACAGCAAAAACTTCAAGCAGAAAAAGGTTCTCACGCAAACGCAAGTTGGGGAACCCAAATTAGGAACTACGTTTTACATCCCTATAAACTAGTCAAAGACACTCGAACTGGTGTGGAATCCTCTCAAGCAGAGCAAGTGCTCGACGGTGATTTAGATGATTTCATCGACGCTGCAGTGAGGCTGTAAGTTTGCTATAAATTTGCTACAATGATCGAATGCAAGAAGTACCCTCAAGACCAATAGTAGCCGATGAACAGTTGGTGGCTTCCTCTAACCAACCTTCGCAATTAAATCAAGAAACGACCAATCAGAAAGGCGATGAAATGAAGAAACTTCCAGTAAAATTAATGCTGATAGCCGGTGTAGTTGCGATACTAGGTGGAGTGGCGACAGGATGGGGAAGTTTTGGTCTGTTTGCCCAACAATCCCAAGGTGGTGGATCGAATACTTCAAACCCACCTCTACAACAAATTGCTGGATCAAATGTCAAGGCTGGAGAAGTATTTGGTAGCGGAGATAGCTCTACTTTTACTGATTTTGCCGAAGGATACTTAGAATCTGGGGGAATTGATGGAGAAGGTTCACATAAACTCCTTCGCTCTGGTGGTCCCTCTCAAACTGTGTATCTTACCTCATCAGTTACAGACCTTGATAAACTAGTTGGCATGGAAGTTAAGATTTGGGGAGAAACTTTTAAAGGTCAAAAAGCCGGCTGGTTAATGGACGTTGGCAAAATTGAGGTGGTAAATCCGAAAGCCGAGCCTCCACAGCAACAGTAGTAGTGGTATTCATATAAGCGTGTCAATCATACAATTCAAAAATGTCAGCAAGCGCTTCCTGCCAGCGAATGATGGCTTGATGGATATATCGTTTTCTGTAGATCCTGGTGAATTTATTTTTATCACAGGTCCAAGTGGGGCTGGCAAGACCACGCTTTTGCGACTGCTCACCAGAGAATACACTCCAACTGAGGGTTCGATAGTTTTCGACAATGAAGATATCGTTACAATAAGTAAGAGACAACTACCACTACATCGCAGAAAGATTGGCGTTGTATATCAAGATTATCGTCTCGTTCCAGAATTAAATATTTGGGAAAATGTTGCGCTACCACTGATTATTAACCAGACTCCACAATCAACTATAGAGCAGAGGGTAACTGACCTATTAACTTTGGTTGATATGACTTCAAAAGCCCTACTCTTTCCTCGCCAAATTTCTGGCGGTGAAGCTCAACGCATTAGTATTGCCCGAGCACTCGCTCTTGCACCTCAAGTTGTTTTTGCCGATGAGCCCTCAGGCAATCTTGATTCAGAAACTACTACCTCAATAATTCATCTACTAAACAAGATTAATAGCTTGGGAACTACTTTATTCCTCGCCACCCATGACCAGCAAGTGTTAAAAATGTATCCAAAAACAAGAATAATTAAACTCAAAAATGGCGAAGTGGAACAAGATACAAACGGAAAAAAATCAGAATCAAAAAAAGAAACTGAAACAAATTCAGAAAAAGAACTTGAGCCAGAAAAAAAGGAAATAGAAACAATCAATAAAGATAAAGCTTCTGATACAGGCTTCTTGAATAAATTATTCAAACATGACAAGATGAAAAAAACATCTCAAACAACATGAACTCACTCACAACTGCTCTGACCACCATACGCCGTTCACCATACCAAGCCTTAATTGCTGTACTAATGACATCTCTAACGTTTTTCATTTCATTTCTACTTTCTTTTGTTGTAATTGGGGCTGAGATTGTACTCAAGCATGTTGAGAGCCAACCCCAAATAATTGCATTTTTTGAACTCGGTACTGAACAAGGATTTATCGATGGTCTGAAAGATAAATATGGTAAAAATCCACAGATCAGCTCAGTCCAGGTTGTGACCCAAGAGCAAGCCTTGGATATTTATCGCAAAGAGAATAGCGATGATCCCCTCTTGATTGAACTGGTAACCGCCGACATTCTTCCCGCAAGTATTGAGGTAAAAACCCATAATTTAAAAGATTTAGAAGCAATTAAAACAGAACTGGACACGGAAGATTCAATCGAAGAGGTTATCTACCAACAAGATGTAATATCAACACTTAAAAAGTGGACGACGGGAATCCGCACTGGCGGCATAGTTGTTGCATCGGTCCTAGCGATAGTCTCCTTTTTATCAATTATGATAGTAATCGCCTTAAAAGCTACCAATCAGAAGAATACTATTTCTATTTTCCGTTTACTCGGAGCGACTCAGGGGTTTGTAAAATTACCCTTTATTTTTGAGGGTGTTTTATACGGCTTCATGGGTTGTCTAATTGGCTGGATTTTAGCTTTCCTAACAATAGTTTTCTCACTCCCACAAATCCAGACTTATATTGGAGAACTGCTACCACTATCAATTCCCCTAGAGCTCTTGGCAATTCAATTGAGCTTAGGTATACTCACGAGCGCTTTACTCGGCGCTACCGCCGGTTTTGTGGCTGTAAGCCGCTTAATGCGCACCTAATCATGCTATCTCGCCACTCATTACTGCTCGCCCTATTTTTTTTCCTGTTTTCACAAAGTAATGTATTTGCCTGCGACCAATATAAATGCGAAGAACAAAAGTCAGATACCAATGCATATTCGGCTTGTCTTTCTGAAAAAAGAGTTTGCCTAGAATCAAAGATTTCAGACATTCAGTCACAAAAAGCGACACTAAATTCCACTATTTCAATTATCAGTAGCAAGATTACGCTTCAAGAACTAACAATTTCACAAACCCTGTCAGAAATTACCAGATTGGAAAACGACATAGAATTATTGAGTGAAAGGATTAGTACACTCAACTTCTCACTTGATCAGCTAACTGCAATGCTACTGAAAAGAGTGAGGGAACGGTACAAATCATCAATTACCTCACCCATAACATTGATCGCGAATAGCCAGTCATTCTCTGAACTCATAACGAGTTCTAGGTATATTAGTCAAGCTAGCTTACAAACCGCTGTAGTGATGCGTCAAGCAGAACTACAAAAGCAACTATTCGATCTTCAAAAAGAAAAAAAAGAATCTGCTCAACTATTACTAGAACAAAAACGAAAATTATTGGAACAACAAAAACGTGAGCTGGCTAGCCAGAAAGCTGGGCAACAAAAAATACTTCAAGAAACAAAAAGTAGCGAGGCAGTTTATCAAAAACAACTCGCAGCTGTTTCCGCGGAATATCAAGCAATCCAAGCTATCATTTCTGGAAACGGTTCGGAGGCAAAGGTTGGAGAAGTTAAAGCTGGAGATACCATAGCCTACGTAATCTCCGGGGCTTCTTGTAATTCAAGTGGCACTCATTTACATTTCACAGTAACCGAAAATGATAGCGTCAAAAATCCTTTTTCTTACCTAACCTCAATTGATCATACCAATTGCTCTGGGTCTAGTTGTGGCAGTTCAGACGGAGACGCTTTTAACCCTTCTGGCAATCTTAATTGGCCATTATCCGGTCCCATTCGATTGTTGCAAGGATATGCTTCAACTTGGGGCGTTCAACACACTTGGGTGAGCCGAATATATACCTTTCATAATGGTATTGATATTACTGGCAGCTCATCGACTGTGAAAGCGGTGGCTGATGGTACTCTTTATAGAGGCAGTTTCTCAGGTAGCGCCGGTTGCGCACTTCGGTATGTCAAATTAGAACATGCCAACTCATCAATAGTTAGTTGGTATCTTCATATTTACTATTAAGCGTGATCCTAAATCTTCTACGCTTTATGTAAGCTTAGCGAGGTACCCTTAGTGATTAATGAACCAATTTCAGTTAATCGCTATGATTGCGGTGATTGTGGCACTTTTTAGTTGCGCCGCAAAAACAGTTATGGCCGCTGATACACCATTTATTAGCGAAATTTATCCCGCTCCTAATTTAGATGAAAATGAATGGATTGAACTGACGAATCCGCTAGACCAAATAGCAACAATTTCTGGATGGTTAATCTACGATCAAGTCAGTAGTCCATCACTGTTACTCACTATTACAACTGTAGAACTAGCTCCGCATGAGGTCATTGCGTTTGATCTCCCCACAGCCAAATTAAATAATAGTGGTGATAGTGTGGTGCTGCTCAATCACACTGGATTTGAAATCGATAGATTTTCCTATGACACAAGTGAGGTGGGGAAAAGTTGGCAAAAGTATACTCAATTGACCGATCATTTCCTAGCTACACCCACAAAGTCCGCTCCCTCCGTGCCACCCTCGCCCACACTTGCTCCCTCACCAACACTATCTCCCACAGTCACGATCCACCCGAGCCCCACTGTCGTCGTTCTAGCCGAACAAGATTTCAATGCAATTGAAATAACGGAAGTTGTTGCTTGCCCAAATACAAATGAGCGAGAATGGATAGAGCTGTATAACACAGGAGAAACCACCGTTTCTCTACAGAATTGGTACATTTCAGATGCCCAAGGTAACCATGAATTATTGCATGGTGCTATTTTGTCCAAATCGTTTTTTATAATCGACTGGGATAGGGCGATACTGAACAATCAAGGAGATTCCATATCGCTATTTACCAACACCGACCAACTCCTCTTAACACTACAAATTCCCCCCTGCACCCTTGGTACTTCATTTTTCCCTAGCCAGGAATCTTCTAATCCTGCTTCTTCCATTCACGCAGTGACCTTCACTCCTACTCAGCTTCCGGCTTTAGTTACATTTTCTACTTCCCCAGAACCTCCAAATAGTTTGGTTGCAACCAGAAACAGCTTGGGTAGTGACTCATATCTTCCCGCTACACCCTCTATCTTTATAGAAACTCCTCTTTTTGGTTCATCAAAAACGTCGGTACCGATGCAGATTCACACAACTTTTAAAATCGGACTACTTCCACTCATCGGTGCTATAATCAGTTTGAGCAGTTTATTATTAGCCTATTATTTTTTTGATGTTGTCCACAAAGCCAGCAATTCGACAGTTAGTTCATTGGATTCCACCATTCGTTTGTGCGGCTAGTATCTTTTGGCTTTCATCTCTTTCCACCTTACCTGGACTGCAACTTTCCATTTACGACTTTTTCTTTAAAAAAATTGCACATATAACTGCCTACGCTACACTTTACTTTCTCACCAGAAGAGCAATACTGCATTCACACCCCGAAATTAAATCTCAAGACTGGAAAATTTGGCTTTTACCGCTTCTCATCTGCTTGGTTTATGCCGCTAGCGACGAACTACATCAAGCACTTACTCCAAATCGAACTGCTACCGTGAGAGATGTTATCTACGATTTTCTAGGTATGAGCATAGTCTTCTTAAGACAGAATCGATATATTTAACGTCAAACTGGCACAATCTATTTACAAAGTGGGTCTTGACTTGATGCTTCAATCATTTACACTTTGCCGTATCAAGTTACTGTAAAATAAAGTAGAAAAAGGAGAGTCTTATGAGCAAAGTAACTAAATCACAATTAATTGCCATTGTGGCCAAAAAAGCCCGTTTACCTAAGCGAGCTGCAAATGACACTGTCGAAGCCCTCTTTGATGAAATGATTCGCACACTTACCAAAGGTGGAAAGGTTGTTATTTCTGGCTTTGGCACTTTTTATGTCAGTGTTGTTAATGATAAGCAAGTTGTTCCATTTGGTGACGAATCAAAACGTCAAACCATTAAAGGCCATCGCGTCATTAATTTCAGACCAGGTAAGCCAATCAAAAAAAGTGTTTGGTAAAGCACGTCCCATCAGAGCTGTGGTAAGATTTTGACCATGTACCGTCTTTCCAGATTGTTCTTTCGTGCTATTGCGAAAACTATAGCCTTCCGAGCTGAGACTTGGCTGTGGCTGATTCTAGATGCTATTCCGTTAGTAATACTGTTACTGATCTGGCAAGGCATTTATTCGAATTCCGATACACTTCGTGGGGTTCAATTTAATACAGTGGTGTTCTACTATATTTTAGTTTTTTTTATTGATGTTCTCACCTCTGCTCATTTTGAAAATTGGAGAATCGCTGAAATCAGAGAAGGCAAAATTGATTTTTATTTAACCAAACCCCTGGGTTACCTTTCTGAATTGAGCATTAGGCACCTTGGCGATAAAGCTATGAGCACAGTTTTAAAGATGCCATTATTTGTTATCTTTATACTTTTAGTTGTTGTTATTTTTCACCCAACTCTCCCCATTACTACAGGCAACCATGTGCTACTCTCAATTCCCCTAATTGTTGGAGCATTTATCATGCAATTTTGTCTGTCAGCAATCATTGTACTGTTTGGCTTTTGGTTAGAAAATGCAGAAGGTTTGGATCATTTTCGCTGGATGAGCACCTCACTTTTTAGCGGAATAATTATTCCTTTTGCCTTCATGCCGGCGGGAATGCTCAAGATTGCTCAGATCTTGCCATTTAAATACCTCCACAGCGTCCCCGTATCTGTCCTCTTGGGCCAACAATCTATTCATTTCAGTGATTTTGTTTATTTGAGTACAACTTGCATCGTACTAATCAGTAGTACTGTATTCCTTTGGAATAAAGCGAGGAAGCGCTACTCAGCCTATGGGGGATAAAACATCTTACAACGCATTGGTGTCTTTGCTGCATCGTCATTACCATCTGTTTTCGAGATTTCGATCCATTGATAGTATGAGAATGATGGAGTATCGCATGAGCTTTCTTTTCTGGGTTTTTGTGAATATCATTTGGAGTCTTTTCAATATCTTCTTTTTTTCCATACTGGTGGGAGTGTCGGGCACCATTGGCGGATGGAGTCGTCAAGAAATACTCTTATTACTAGGAGTATTTACTATCGTTGACGCTTTCACCTGGTCAATCTTTTACGCTAATTTAACTGAGTATGCATCTGACATTTTCGACGGAAGACTATCGCTGTTACTTTGCCGGCCAGTGAATACACAGTTTTACCTTATGACGAGGAAAGCAAACCCTCAAGGATTATTTCGTTTCGCAATTGGAACGATACTTATTTTCAACAGCTTGTCACAACTTCAAATAACTCCATCCTTTGCAAACTGGGTACTTTTCAGCGTCTTTTTAATTATCAGCTTCTTGTTTCTCTACTCTTTTTGGTTCGGACTTACCACCTGTGCTTTTTTCTTTGAAAGATTAGAGAATTTAAATGAGATTATTCCAGCTGTTCGTCGATTGTGGCAAGTCCCCAGAACAGCATATATGGGTTCCATTGGCATGTCTTTAACCAATATCATACCCTTTTTGTTTATTACTTCAGTTCCCAGCGAAATACTCCTAGATCGTTTTTCATATCCCATCTTACTCTATTACTTTCTAATTACTTTACTAATGATGTACTTTTCAAACCGGTTTTTCAACTTCGCGGTTCGCCACTACAGTGGAATGGCAAACTAGGGTAAGATAGCACCATGTCCGAAGCGCCAATCATTTCTGTCAATCACCTGAGTAAACACTTTAAGGTATATCAAAAACAGCCTGGTCTTATGGGTTCAATCGTTTCACTTTGGCACCGTACATATGAGACTATACATGCTGTTGAAGATGTCTCGTTCACAATAAATGCTGGAGAAATAGTTGGTTTTATTGGACAAAATGGTGCCGGAAAAACCACCACGCTCAAAATGTTATCGGGACTGCTTTATCCCTCTACGGGTTCCGTTGACGTGCTTGGATATAATCCTTGGGACAGAAAGGCAGCCTATCAAAAACAATTTTCATTGGTGATGGGTCAAAAGAATCAATTATGGTGGGATTTACCAGCAATGGAAACTTTTTTATTAAATCAGGCTATTTATGAAATTCCAAATACAGAATTTAAACAAACTCTTAACCAATTAATAGAATTACTTGATGTTTCTAATGTAGTTAATGTACAAGTGAGAAAACTTTCACTAGGGCAACGAATGAAGTGCGAATTGATTGCAGCACTCTTACACAAACCAAAAGTACTATTCTTAGATGAACCCACCATTGGTCTGGATGTAGTCATGCAGAAGACCCTCAGAGATTTTATCAAGGAATATAATCAGCAATTTAACGCCACAATTATTCTGACCAGTCATTACATGGGAGATGTTAAAGAATTGTGCAAACGTACAATTATTATAGATAAAGGTAAAAAAGTTTTTGATGGTGCCTTGCAAGATATTATAGATAAATATGCCAGAAATAAAATTCTGTCGCTTGTATTTTCTAAACCAATCACCCGAAAAGAACTTGCTAAATTTGGAACTATTACCGAATTTTCTGAAGATGGCACCAACGATACCGCCACAATCATTGTGCCGAGAAAAGAATCTACAAAAATAGCTGCTGGTATTATGGCTAAATTTCCCATCCAAGATGTTACCATTGAAGAACCTCCAATTGATGCTATTATTCGAGAGGTTTTTAAGGATCAAAATCGTGCTTCGTAATATCATGAGCAATCATGAATAAATACCTCGCGCTGCTTTCTATCTCTTGGCAGAACGGTTTTGCATACCGAGCAAGCGTATTTTTATGGAGATTTAGGCAGCTACTTTCCTCATTTTTTTCTTTGTCGATTTGGACAATCCTTTACCAAAACTCAGATGGTTCTTTTGGATACACTCAGTCACAAATGATTTCATATATTTTCATAACTGGCATTATTCAAAACGTGGTTATCACTACATCTTTAAATGGGCTGACTTCTACCATCTATTCAGGCCAACTAAGTTTATTACTAATCAAACCGATTG
>CAYNWG010000016.1:0-18797 GCA_964400865.1 uncultured Pseudomonadales bacterium | reverse complement strand
ACAATCAAGCAATCTGAAGAAGATCGCTCAAAATTTAGAGCAAAACAAGTTGGGTTAAACCCCGATTTTATTTTTGCCTCTTTCGCCGTTTCTTCCAGCAACGAAATGGCTCACGCCGCCGCAATTGCGGTATCAAAAAATCCAGGATCCTCATACAATCCTCTTTTTCTCTATGGATCCGTGGGGGTTGGTAAAACTCACTTAATGCATGCCATTGGTAATAATTTGGTGGCCCAAAACCCAAATATCAACATGCTGTACTGCACGGGGGAAGATTTTACAAATGAGATTGTTCAGGCGATTCAAATGAAGCAGGCGGCTAATTTTAAAAGAAGATATCGAGCCGCACAGGTGCTTCTCATTGACGATATTCAGTTCATAGCTGGAAAGAACACTGTTCAAGAGGAGTTCTTTCACACTTTCAATGCTCTAATACAACAACGAAGCCAGGTAATCCTTACCTCAGATAGGCCCCCTCAGAGCATCTCTTTGCTTGAGGATAGGTTGAGATCTCGCTTTGAAGCTGGGTTAATGATAGATATTGGCCAACCCACCTTTGAGCTTCGCACAGCAATTTTACTTCTTAAGGCAGAGCAGGCGCATCTTAATTTTCCAATTGGGTTGGCCAAGCAGGTTGCTGAAGTCATTACGAGTGCCAGAAAAATCGAGGGGTTTATTACGAATATTCGATCAGAAATTGAACTAAAACACAAGGAACTAAATGAGGAGCTGATTCTTTCATTAATCAATCAAAATGAAAATGAAAGACCGCAAAAAATGCTTACCAACCCCTCCGATGTAATTAAAGAAGTAGCTCGTTTTTACCAATTAAAACAATCAGAAATAAAAGGTAAGCAACGTATTAAACACCTGGTAGATGCTCGACACCTCGCAATGTACATCATGAAAGAAGATTTGCAACTTCCACTAGTTGAAATCGGTAGGTGGTTTGCGGGAAGAGATCACACCAGCGTTATCCATGCGGTTCGAAAAATTTCCAAAGACCTCTCTTTTAATTCAAGACTTCAGCAAGAATTACAGCAGATAAAAAATAGATTGGTGTGAAAAACTAGGTTAAAAAGAAAGGATTTTGTTGTTAATAAAAATCATAGATTGTGAAAAAGGTGTTAAATATTACAAATACTGTTAGTATGTGAGTTATGTTTTTCACAATTTTATCTCGATTACACATCATAAATTACTCACACATATTTTCTAGATGAAAATAAGCAACTTATCCACAATTAGAGATTGTCCTACTAGAACAACTATTATTTATATATGAAACTAACTATCAAACAAACTTCTTTGCAAAAAGTATTGCGTGTTGTGCAAAAAAGCGTTTCAACCAAACCTCAATTACAAATTCTTTCTTGTATTTTACTAAAAGCTACAAAAGATTCTTTATTTTTGTATTCAACAGACTTATATACAGGGGTAATGGTAGAAATAGACGCCACCATCAAGGAAGAAGGGAGTTTCGCCGTTCCAGGAAAATATTTTACACAAGTTATTAATTCAATTTCTTCTCCAACAATAGACATGGAAGTTAAGGACAATAGTCTTTTAATACACTCAAAGGATTCCGAAATAAAACTAGTTGGGTTGAATCCTGAGGACTTTCCCTCATTTCCTGAAATTTCTTCCAAAAACAAACTAATACCAGTCAAAGATTTTCAGGATGCTTTAGCGAGCGTGGCGTTTAGTTCTTCTACTGATCAAACTAGACCCACTCTTACGGGCATTCTTCTATCCTTTGAAGGCGAAAAAACACAATTGATAGCGACGGACGGATTCAGACTATCAATTAGGTCTATTGATGTTGAAATAGAAAAAACAGGCACTATCTTAATTCCATCAAGACCCCTAGTTGATATCTTTAAAACAGCAGAAGAAGAAAAAGTTTCGTCAATATCACTCTCAATATCAGAAGAGTTAAAGCAAGCCAAATTTGAGGTGGGGTCTTTTTCTTTTTATATTCGCCTCCTAGATGGTGAATATCCACCCTATAAAAAAATCATCCCAACTCAGATTAAAACGTTTGTGAGTTGTAACAAAAATGATTTGGAGGAAAAACTGCATCAAGCTCTAATATTTAATCAAGATAACTCATTTATTACTCAGTTTAAAATTACTTCAACCGGAGTTACTCTTTTTTCATCTTCTCCAAGCGCTGGTGAAAACACGTCTGAACTTTCTGGAGCAACCATAAAAGGTGAAGAGGTAACAATTGCGTTTAATACTCGATATTTACTAGATTTCATTAAAGTGGTTTCCGATGAGTGGGTTGAAATAGAAATAGTGGAAAGTTTGAGACCAGCGAGACTAAAAGTAACTTCGCTTCCAGACTACCAATACGTTGTCATGCCTTTTCGGGTAACCTCATGATTTATGGTGTATAATGCCCCCTTATGTCAAAACGAACGTGGCAACCAAAAAAACAAAAAAGACAAAAAAAACACGGCTTTTTATCTAGGATGAGAACCTTAGCTGGTAGAAACCTGTTAAAACGCAGGAGAACTAAAGGAAGAAAGTCCCTCTCTGTTTAATTGTGTCAAAATAGTTTCATGAAAAAACAAACCTTATTATTTTTACAAAGTTTTGGAAAAACACTGAGGGTTAGTTTATTACAGGGAATTTTTGGCTACTCATCCCAATGTAAGCACTCACCCACCTGCGGAGACTACTGCTTTAAAATGATGAGTGAACACGGAATAATAAAAGGACTGTCTCTTGGTTTTCGTCGTCTAGCAACCTGTTGGTAAATGGAGAGAACAAAAAAATATGATGGAAAATTTTAACTTTTATTTTTCTTTGTTATTAGCCTATCTAAGTCAGCTAACCGGCAACTTAGGGTTGGGAATTACGGTTTTTACCATTGGTTTAAGAATGCTCCTCTTTCCCCTCACTCTTAATTCACTGAAGGCAGCGAGGAAAATGAGATTAGTTCAACCCGAACTCTCTAAACTCCAAAAAATTCACAAGGGAGATGCTCAAGGATTACAAAAGGCTCAACTTAAGTTGTATCAGGATAATAAAATTAATCCACTTGCGGGTTGTATACCACAAATCTTACAACTCGTCTTATTAATTCTGTTATATCAAGGGTTGATCCATTTCTTCTCACTTGACCAAGTTGGCGGGTATGTCATTAATCCGTCGTTTTTATGGCTTAATTTGGGCGAACCAGACCAATTTTTTATTCTCCCTGTTTTAGCTGGTCTATCTCAATTTGGTTTATCTCTTCTTATGATGGGACCAACAAAAAAAGAAGATAAAAAGATCGAAAAACCAAAATTAAATTCTAAGAAAAACTCAAAGGATGATTCGAAGAAAGAACAAGAGGGACCAGATCTTTCATCAATGATGCAAAAACAGATGTTGTATGTTATGCCGTTTTTTAGTGCCTTTATTGCTTTAAAATTACCCTCAGGGTTGGTTTTATATTGGGTGGTTTCTACCGCAGTTAGCGCGCTTCAGCAACTTTATGCCAATAAAAAAGCTGACGCTGACGCTACCACAATTACTAAGAAATAGTAGTTTAAGGAGATTACAATGGACGTCCAACAATTTTGTCAAAAATTATTAGAACACGCCGGAATAGTTCCAACAGAAATTACCTCAACTGATTCGGAAAAAGAATTAGTAATCACAATTCAGGTTTCAGATGAAGAGGCTGGTCTTCTGGTTGGAAGGCACGGAGAAACACTTGCTGCGCTTCAAAGACTCGCGAGAGTTTTATACGGTCAAATGAACGCTGAAAAACGGCTCGTAATTGATGTAAACGACTACCGAGCGAGACGAATGGATAACATCCGTTCCTTGCTTGTTTCAGCAGCTGATAAGGTACTTGAAACAAAGCAACCAACCACGATAAATACTTATCTCTCTCCACCCGAACGATTTTTTGTTCACTCAACCCTGTCGGAAGAACCAAAGTATGCTGAGCTTGAAAGTTTTTCTATTGGTGAGGATCGTGGTAGAAGAATCATTATTCAGTTCAAGGAGAATCAGTCGTGAAGACTGGTAGCGATAAGCAAGTAATTCTCTCTATTTATACTGACGGAGGCTCTCGAGGTAATCCGGGAAAAGCAGCAACGGGATTTGTGTTTTATCTAGATGGTGAAGAGCAAAAGAGGGTAGGTCACTATATTGGGATTCAAACCAATAATGTGGCTGAATATCAGGCTTTTTTAAGCTCGCTTGTTGAGTTTCTTGATCACAAAGACGAATTTTCTATATCGGAGATCTGTTGGTTTCTTGACTCAAAGCTTGTTGTGGAGCAATTAAATGGTCGGTGGCGAGTAAAAGAAGTGGGTTTACTATCGCTGTGGAAGGAGTGTAAAAAACTACTTTCAACACTAGCGATTCCCTATACAATTTCGTATATTCCAAGAGAAAACAACGCTGTTGCAGACGGAGTGGTAAATCAAACACTTGATGAAATGACCTAGAAGACGGTAGGATGCAAGTACATGAAAACTGCCCTTATCCAAGAAGAGCCAGTGGTGGCGATTTTTTGTCAAAGCCAAAAACTACAAAGCGCTGTAGTAAAAGCTCTTTCTAATGCGAGCTTTTCTAACTGGATTTTTGACTTAGAAAAACCCACCTACCCAACCATAGAAATTTACAAGTCAATAGTATTATTTACTGGCCTAGAAACCACTGGAGAAGTAACGAGCATCTTATATGCTGCTTCTCAAGTAAACAAAAACACCATTGTGTGTCTCCCCTACTTGCCTAAAATACAAAATGCTCCTAAAGAACTTCAAACGATTTGGAATCAGTGGTTTGAAAAACTAACAAACCTTCAAACCCAGGCGATTTCGTCTTTAACCTCTGCTCAATTTTTACTAATCGATGGTTGGGTTGATGAATTAGAAAACCCAACGCTTTCCTCGATCAATTTGTTGTTCTCTCCAATTTCTCAGGGTAAGTATTGGCAGAGTCGATCTCAACAATTCGTTATAACTACCAATCAAGTTATTGAAATAGCATTAGAATATTTGGGTCGACCGGGAGTGATGCCATCAGTCTTAGTTCGGGGAGAAGATATTGATTTCTTTGCTGTTTCTAACCAAGTTGTTGGAATATACGAGATAACGCATCGCACAACAGTTCAGACAGTTTTTTTCGAACCAATGTTTGAACAATCACTACCTTTTGAGGTACAGATTCAAAAAATATCTAGCAATCAACAAAATTTATCAAGCAATATAGCAAAGCAATTGGATTCATATGGCAAGCCAAATCGTTTTTTAACCTCATTGCCCAAAAAGGTAGAGACAACCCAAGTTCAGCAGACACAAGATGTAATTTCGTCACCCACAATAATTAGTACAAAACATGAAAAACCAGAGAACAATCAGTCGCCACAACCTACAGCCCGGGAGCCAAAACCCATTGAGTTTGGAGATCAGCTAGAAAGAATTTTTAGCCAGTCGAGAATTAAAGAGAAAGAACATCATCTTACCAAATTACAGACAACTGAAAAAAAGGCAAATAAAAAACTTAAGCACAACAAAGTCTTATTTATTATTGGATCAATTAGCTCTGGAATCTCCCTCGCCATATTGCTTATAGGGGTACTATTTGTTCTCTCCGTCAGACTTGCCAGCAACCAACTATTTGCGGTTGTTCCAACTGAGTTTTTAAGTCCCATGGAGACTAGGAATTCTCAACAATCGCTTCAGACGACAATAGGTTTATTAAAACCACAACTCCGACTTGTTGGTCAGTTTGTGGATCATCCTTTAGTAAATGAGGCGCAGTCGACTATTGATGCGTATGAAAGAATTCAGATGCTTCAAACTACTGAGGAGGAAAGAAAAAAACTTCAAACAACCATAGCTGAGCACATCTTGGGACAACAACCCACTTCAATTGCTGGCGTACTACAAGACTTTCTTCGTTTAACACAAACTTCTTACACCGACTTAGCTCAACTTCAATCCCTATTGTCAACTTCTAGCGAGAGTGAAGAAAACAATAAAGATTGGTACTCCAATCTAAAAGAGGTTGTTAGTCAAAGGAAAACCAGCGCTGGTTATATTCAGTCGCTCTCTCCCCTACTCCCAACTATTTTAGGTATTGAAGACAAGACAAGAACATACGCCATACTCTTTTTAAACTCATCAGAATTAAGACCCACAGGTGGATTTGTACAGGCCGTAGCCCTAGTCACGGTTGAAGATGGTCAAATTACAGCCACACAAACTCTAAGTAGTTATGAAATTGATAGGCGCATTGGTGGAGTAATTGAACCACCGCAAGACATTCAGGATATTTTAAAGGAAAAATCTTGGTATTTTAGAGATAGTAATTGGGATCCACATCATCCTGAAAGTGCAAAAAGAGCGTCTTGGTTTATAGAGAAAGCAATGGGGGTTCGTGTTGATGGGG
Source organism: uncultured Pseudomonadales bacterium (assembly GCA_964400865.1). Lineage (GTDB taxonomy): Bacteria > Patescibacteriota > Microgenomatia > UBA1400 > PJMF01 > DAOQVB01. The sequence goes on along the minus strand of CAYNWG010000016.1, from coordinate 12,395 downwards.
TGATTTCATTGCCAACCACCGCTTTTGCCGAGATGCTGGAAGTAACGGGGCCTCTAACGTTGCCCCAATACAATGAAAGCTTAACAAGCAAGAACATACAGGAGCGTTTAAATTTTCATGCCGAAGTTGAGTTGACTGATCAGTTAAAAAATTATCCAAGCGCTGTGTTGGATGCGTTTTTCCAACATATTTTGCAAAAATCGAGCGAAGAACTCTCCGCCGTAGTTGCCGCTTTACCCACCCTTTTGTCCTCAGGAGAAATTCAATTTAGTCTTATTTCTGAGGATGAACAAGAATTATTACAACCACTTCGTTGGTCTGGATCGTTGGTGATCCCAGTTTGTCCATCGCAGTTTTCTCAGGTTCCTTGTGTAGTTGATTCGGTTTATCAAGTAGAGACCAATGTGGGGGTCAATCGAGTAAACGCAAGTATAAAAAGGAGTGTTGAAGATAAAATTGAATTTACACCCAACTTAATTAAGCATAAGCGCTTTACTAAGCTTACAAATTCGGCAACCTCGACCGCATGGCCGAGTGGACAATATTCAACCTACGTTCGGTGGTATCTTCCACTAAAAAGTCAGTTGGATGAAATACTCGTTAATGGCGTGGTGGTCGATCAAGCAACTATTAGGAGGACTCAGGAGCATGGATTATTGGTGTTGGGGTTAGTCGTTGAGATACCGATTCAATCAACAAAAACTATTCAAATAAATTATCATCAACCAATTGTGCAATCTCTCCCCTTCTCTTACTTTTTCTTCGATCAGAAACAACCAGGGTCAACTCTTGACTCTTATCGCGTGGTGATACAACAGCCAACTAATTCATCTGTGGTTCGTTTGGCCCCAAATGCCTTAATTGAAAACTCTACTCTGACTTTTGAACCAGAATTGGGAGGGCATCTTCTTACCGCAGTACAATTTAAGTAATGGGATAAATCTGCCAGCGTTGGATTAAAAAAAGTTTGATATAATGCTGGCCTAATTAAAGGAGAATTATGACCGATAATAAAATTTCTTTTCACGTGCACGAGCGCAAAGTTTTTGGTAAAGCAGCCAAAAAGCTAAAAAAAGATGGATTAATTCCTGCTAATATTTATGGGCTTAATCAAGAGTCTGTTCCAATTAGTTTGGACAAAAAGGTGCTTGAGAAGCAACTCAAGCTCTCTGAAACTGGTCTCGTGTATTTAGAATTAGACGATCAAAAGAAACCCATTCCAGCACTTATTGACTTGGTAGAGCGCCACGTATTGACTACAGATCTACAACACATCACCTTCAAAAGAGTGAGTTTAACAGAAAAAGTTGTTACTGATGTTGAATTGGTCTTAGAGGGAGAAAATTCAGTTCCTAACGCAACTGTTTTGCAGGTTTTAGATACACTTGAGGTTGAATCTCTACCAACAGAAATTCCAGAATCAATTAAAATTGATATTTCAGAGCTAACCGAGGTTGGGCAAGTTATTACAATCAAAGATTTAATAGATCGCACAAAATTAGCCATTGTTTGTGAGGAGGATCAGTTGGAAGATCCAGTGGTCCTACTTCAAGAAGTGAAAGAAGAAGTTGAGGAAGAATCAAGCGAACTACAAGAAACCATCATTACTGGTAAGGGTAAGGTTGATGAGGATAAGGATGATGAGGGCCAGGGTGGAGTAGAGGGTGGTGAAGCCTCAACCGATTCTGACTAATCTTTAATTGGTTGAGTTGAGCGAATTTTCCAAATTCTCTACTTGATATTTTATCACTTCTGAGGCTGGTTGAATTTTTTCGAGAGTTTTCCAATCGCTGAGTAGTTCTTGAAGTTGTTGTTGTGAAAATGAACCAATCGTTGACTCGTCGTATGATTTAGGGTTTGGTGTAATAATTAGTGATGGTAGGATTGCCTCAAGGAGCAGTGATAAAAACACGATGAGAAACATTGACACGCTAAGCAAGAGGGGTTGATAGCGCCTCACCGCGGTAAGTGACAATCCCACCATAGTTTGGATGATATTGAAGAGTAGTCTCAATGAGAAAAAAAATTTCACGCTCGTAGTATATCTCTTTTTATACGAGGATTGAAATATCTGGAAAATATTTTGCTTAATTAATTTGGCCAACTATCCGTTGTTATTAGTGGGTGAGTGACGAGCTTGGCGAGTTGAAGTTCTTGCCAGATTGCCTCTGTAACAAAGGGAATAAAGGGGTGGAGGAGTTTGGTAAACGTTACGAAACCTGTGGTTAATTCTTGACTCGAAAGCTGGCTGTTTTTGTGTTTTTCAATTTCAATATCGCAAAACCAATGCCAGAATTCAGTATAGAGAGTGTCGGCGGCAAGTCCTGGTTTTAATGAGTTGAGTTGCTTCGTTACAGACTGTGTAACAGCAACCAAGTGGGTATAAAATGGAGTTTTTTGGTTTGTGATAGCAGCCTTATCTTGAGTAGTGGTCAAAACATATCGGGCCGCATTCCAAAGTTTGTTAGTAAAGTTCCTGGCGGCAATAAAGTCTGACTCAGTAACGCTTTTATCCTGGCCAGCAGTTGAGCGAATAATAAGGGCTAACCTGAGAGAGTCGGCTCCATATTTATCAACGATTTCTAATGGATTAATCACGTTTCCCTTGCTCTTGCTCATTTTTTGACCTTTTGAGTCACGAACAAGACCATGAAGATAGATGTGAGCAAATGGGGTTTGGTTTGTTAGATAGGTGCAAAGCAGTAACATGCGCATTATCCAGAAGAGCAAGATGTCGTACGCTGTTTCCATGACTGTTGTTGGGTAGTAGCGATTAAAATCCTCGGTTGAATCTTGGGTTTTTAGCGTCACAACTGGCCACTGTCCAGACGAAAACCACGTGTCAAAAGTATCGGTTTCTGGTAAATATTGATGTTCGTCATTTGGTAGCTCGATGCCGACCAAATAGGGTACGTTCGTTGAGGCGCTGATTGTTTGGAGACCAGCGGCAACTATGGAAAACTTATGTTCCTTACTAGCGGTTTCAAGCGTGTTTGTTTGGTATTTGCCGCTGGTGTCGATAAATGAAACGGTGATTTGATCTTCAAATCCGTCGGTTTGATACCAGGCTGGAATGGGAATTCCCCAGGTAATTTGGCGGCTAATATTCCAATCAACCAAATTGAGCCAGTGGCGAAGGATTTTTTCACGACCGGCTCCGTGGATTTTTGTTTCTTTTTTGTCTAATATTTTAATAACGTTATCTACTAGGTTGTGCTTAGAATCTTTAACTCTTAAGAAAAATTGGGGTAGAGGTAGGGGCTCAATCGGTCGACTACATCTGTAACATACCCCTACCGAGTTATGGTATTTTGTATTTTCATTTATTAGTAATCCTTTTGTTTTTAAATCTGCCACCACCTGTTCGCGCGCTTTGGCAACAGAGAGACCGGCGTATTGGCCAACGGCAGCCCCAGTTAATTTCCCCTGAAGGTCAATAGTGGTTATCGTGGGTAAGTGGTGCTTTTGACCTATCAAAAAATCAACAGGATCATGAGCTGGTGTAACCTTAAGCACGCCGGTGCCAAAAGCCGGATCGACAAGTTCGTCGGCAATCACGGGTAATTCGCGATGGCCCGTAAGATCTTCAAAAGAGATTGACTTACCAATATAATCAGCATATCGCTTGTCTTTTGGATTGACAGCCAGCGCTACGTCTCCGAACTTAGTTTCTGGTCTAGTGGTGGCGACTTGCAACGGCCCGTAGGCGAGCGTATAGAGCGAACTAATTTGATCCTTATGAACTACTTCCAGATCTGAATAGCTGGTACCACATTTGGTGCAGTAGTTTACCAACTGAAGATCTCGATAGACTAAGCCATCTTGGTGGAGCTTGATGAAGGTCTTGGTAACATACTCAACAACTTTTGGGTCAAGTGTGAAGCGAAAACGACTCCAATCAAGGCTAAACCCCAGTCTTTTTAGCTGCTCTACGGCGGTATTGGAATTATCTTGAACGTAATCCCAAATCATTGAGTAGAGGGTTTTTCTATCGAACTGGAATCGACTTTTACCTTCTTTTTGCAGTTTTTTTTCAAAAACATACTGCGTTTCAATGCCTGCGTGATCTGTACCAGGTAACCAAAGCACATCTTCGCCCAGCATTCTGTGGTAGCGAATTAAAATATCTTCTACTACATACATGGCGTGTCCTAGGTGAAGTGGGTCGTTGGCATTAGGAGGTGGGAGGATGATGCTAAAAGCCTTTTTTGATTTTGGGGTAGGGGAGGCCACAAAAACTCTGGCATCTTCCCAGAGTTGGGTGATTTTGCTCTCGTGTTGTGAGTGGTCGTAGCGAGTGTCCATATTCCAGATTATACCGCGAAAAAAACTGACTTTGGTTAGTGATATACTATAGGTTGTGATGAGTGAGAATGAAGTGACGATCCAGTTTTTCTTTCTCTTGTGAGTTCGTCTGTATTTATTGAGGGTTGGGGGAGTCATCATCTACACCTTTAAGTATGCCTCCCTGTTCACTCCCACTGAACTAAATCATTCACTTAGCTCTGTTTCATACCATATGTGGTAAAGCGTATGTTTAAAAGTAAAGCGATTCTTATTAAGTTAAGTAGCTCAATGATAAATTTACATTAGTATGAGCCAAGTCTGTTTTGGATGCTGAGTTTTACTAGGCGTGCTATCTTGGTGGACACACACCGACTGGTAAATACATTGCTAGTTTTCTCAGTAGAAACACAATGATGTGGGGATCTTTAACTTGGCGTTGATTATATTGTTCCAGGACCAACAAGATATTTGGCAGACCAAGGTTTGTAGTTTGAGGTGTAGGTGTCTTCACTGATGATATTACCAAATTTATCATAAATAACATTAGTAAATTTGGCTTTAATGCCTGCCGCCGACCAGTCTATTTGTTTTTTGGCTCCAGCTGGTAGGTTTGGATCAACTATATATTGGGTGGGCGGCGGCGGCGCATATCCCCAGGTTACATGATCTTTGATTTCCGTTGAGCGCCCATCGCTTGTCCCATAGATGCTGTAGTACATATATAGTTGTTTTGAGTCAGTTTCTCCATGAATTAAGATATGGTTGGGTGTGTCATTGATAAATCGAAAATCAACATTACCAGAGTAAACAGTGGCATCAATTCCAGGTTTTCTATCGAGCTCATAGTAACTCACTCGATAGCTGTGGGGCAATCTCATTGTAACTTTCAGTCCTGCGTTTAGAACTGACCGGAAAAGTGTTGTGCTAACCTGACATACTCCTCCGCCATCACCAAGCTCGGTTAGTCCATTACGAATAATATAAGCGGGCTCAAAACCTGTGGCTCGGGAAACATCGCCCAAAGCTTTGTTGAAATAAAACTCTTTACCAGGAGGGATAATTATGTTATTTACTCTGCTTGCGGCCAACGCCACATTGCGAATTCTGGTGGGAATTGAGTGATCGTAGTAACTATCTCCGAATCCGATTTTTTCTTTTATTCCCAATGAGTTGGTTGACTCTAGGCTAACTGACGGCTCAACTTCTGTCAGTACTAAATCAATAGTAATTACATCTTTTTCTGCCTTTTCGTCAATCTGTGACAAGCTCTCAATTTTTTGAAATGCCTCAACAATACTCTGATAGGTTGTAGCCTCGTTGAGGGATAATCCAGTTTGGGGTGGAATAAACTCAGTCACCTTAAGGCTTGTTTGATCGTAAGTAAAGATGGGATCAACCGCTTCTTGGTCGACTTGAGATGCAATTTCTGTCACGAGCGCTTTTAATTCTTCCTCTTTAATTCCATCTGGAAGCGCTAAGACTGAAATGAGATCCTGGTCTGAAATGTTAATGCTGGGATGCAAATTGGGGTTTTTTAACTCTAATCTTTGACCGACGAATTTCTCTGCTCTGATTTTTGATTGTGAAATTTCAATTTCAGTGAGGGGTTGAAGGGTGGGGGAGTAAATTATTACAGTTGTCAACTTTTGATGATTGAAATTGTCTTCAATCTGTTTGGTGGTAGCAACCACATCTACCGATAATCCGGGTTCTCCTGGCTCAATGAGAAGGCTACTGAGTTGACCTGGTCTACCAAGTACGGCTTTAGGTTTAACCTCAGGAGTACTGATGGTTTCTGCAAATTTTGTCACCCAAGTAAGAATTTTGTCTTCGGCAAACAGATATCGAACAGAATGTTTTTGGGAAACAAAGAGTGACTTAAGTGCAAAGAAAAATCGCTCTGGTTTGCTTAGTTGTGGCTGTTGGGATTCCGCAACTACCGCCAATGTATTTGGATACAGTCCAAGTTCGTTAATGTGCGCGCTTTCAGTTGCTTTGGCCGAACTGAGTTGCAAGTCTGCGGGTGGAGCGGGTGGCAACTGCGCTTCAATTTTTATGAGTGCGGCTTCTGGGGATAACAACCCAACAGCTACACTATTTATATATGTGTTGGCTGGTAAGATCTTTTTAGTTGCAATTAATGTAAGTATTACAGTCACAATCAGTAAAATAACTATCAAACCAAAAACGCTGATTTGTTGGTAGAGACTCCAAAAAGCTAATTGCACTTTACGCGGCATGTTTATGCTATTATAGAGTGGTAGATGCCAGATTTACCACTGCCTAAGCCAACCATTCCAACTGCAGCGCCACCACCGCCGTCAATTGTGTCAGCAAAACCTCCGGTTGTTGGGGTAAATCCCGCTTCCACACCTTTGGCTTCAGCGCCATCCCTAGTTGCGCCAATGGCATCAACGACGCCAACATCCAAAGTAAATCCATCCGATGACGATAATCAAGATTCTGTATTGCCACCTCCCTCGGCTTTAAAAGCTACTCCCGCGCCTTTGATTCAGAAGCCGGTTGATGTAAAACCAACTGACATGATGAAAGAAATGAAGCCGCCCGCGGTTGTGACAGCACTCTCTTCAGTTTCAAGTAATCAAATTCCAGCAGGAAACGCGCGTGAGCCAATAATTGTAAACTCAGGCTCAGTCCCAGTGAGGGCTCAAACACCCGTTTTAACCAGATTGGGTGGCTCAACACTTCCGGGGTTGGGTCAACAGGGCGTATATCCAACTGCTCCTGGGAATCTTCCACCCAATGTGTCTTCTCCGCTGGGAGCCACAAAAAATACTTCACCAGCACAACCACCACTTACAGCAAATCCTCCAAAAATTGCTCAAACAAAACGATCGCCACTTCGATTCCTACCCATTATTATTGGCGGGCTAGTCTTATTACTCGCTGTAATTTTTGGTGCATCTCGTTTACTTGGCGGATCTAGCACAACGCCAGTTGCGCCGGGTGCATCGGTGCCTCCAGGGGCCGTGGGTCAGGATGGTCAGGACAATGACTCGGGTAATAATGGAGGTACTCAACAAGCAGCTGTAACTTTGGAATATTGGGGGCTGTGGGAGCCAAGTGAAGTAATGGAAGCTATTTTTAAAGAATTTGAATCACAAAATCCAGGCATTACAGTTCAATATGTCAGTCAATCACATCGAGATTACCGCGAAAGACTTCAAACCGCTATTGCATCAAAAACTGGTCCAGATGTGTTTAGGTTTCATGCCTCGTGGGCTCCCATGTTGGCTCGTGAGCTAGCTCCACTACCTGCGAATGTATTAACTACCACTGACTTTGAAACAGCTTTTTATCCGGTGGCTAGAGCTCAACTGACTATTAATGAGTCTATAGTTGGTTTGCCAGTAATGTATGACGGCCTCATGTTGTATTACAACAAAGATATATTCCAAACCGCAGGAATTCAGCCCCCAAAAACTTGGTCAGAGCTGCGTACCGCAGCCACCACACTAACTATTCGTGAGGGTGACCAAATTAAACGAGCGGGAGTTGCGCTAGGTAATGTTTCAAATGTAGAGCACTTCTCAGACATATTGGCGTTGCTAATGCTTCAAAACGGAGCAAAATTAGAATCACCAAATTCCCCCGAGGGAAGAGATGCGTTGCTATTCTATACTAACTTTCTTACTCAGGACAAAGTTTGGAGCGACATCATGCCAACTTCCACTGTGGCGTTTGCTCGGGGCGATGTGGCGATGATGATTGCCCCCTCTTGGAGAGCGTTTGAGATTCAAGCTATAAACCCAAGCTTACAATTTGCCACCTCCACTGTGCCGCAGTTGGCGAACGAACGACTGACTTGGGCGAGCTATTGGGCAGAAGGTGTAAATGCTCTTAGTACTAAGCAAGATGCGGCCTGGAAACTATTGCAATATATGTCCTCAAACGCCACGCAAAAAAAACTCTACGCTGCACAAGCCCAGGTGAGAAGTTTTGGCGAACCCTATTCTCGCAAGGATTTAGCAGATGAACTTGCCGCTCAACCACTAGTGGCTCCATTATTGCAGGATGCACCCTACGCTCAAGGTTGGTATATGAGTAGTTATACTCATGATAATGGTTTGAATGATCAATTAATTAAATATTATGCTGATGCCGTAAACGCTATTATCACAAATAAAGCCATCCAAGAAGTGCTCAACACCCTCAGTTCTGGTGTTCAACAAGTATTGACTCAGTATAATTTGTCATCCCCAACGTCTCAAACAGCTATATAATCTGTCATACCTATGGGCAGTAGAGTGTTGAGTGAGTCTAGTTTGCGTGCGCGAGTTTGGCTGGTGTTGGCTTACTCGGCAGTATTCGAGTTTCCACTCTCAACAGAAGAGGTGACTCGCCGGATTTGGCGATTTGCTGGTGAAACACTTTCAACTCAAGCGGAAATTGATTTTTCGCTTCACAAATTATTTTCCATGGGAGTAATTGGAAAAAATGATGATTTGTGGTATTTAGTAAGTCAACCCGAGGCTCCAGCAAATCGCAAGCTCTGGACCAAAAATTCACAGATTAAGCTACACCAAGCTGCGCCAATTATTTCATTTCTTGCCAAATTGCCCTGGGTGGTTGGCGTCGCAATTACAGGATCAGTTGCAGTCAATTCTGCACAAGCAGACGATGATGTGGATTTTATGATAGTTACCGAACCAAATAGACTATGGTTGACCCGCTTGCTTACCCTGATAGTGGCGATGAAATACGGCAAGCGTAGATCATTCGCCAAAGAAGAGTCCAATAGCTGGTGCTTCAACCTGTGGCTTACGACAAATTCGCTTGCCGTACCCCCAGAACGTCGGTCGTTATATACCGCTTACGAAGTCTGTCAGGCAGATTGGGTGATCAATAGAGGTCAAGTAGCAGAGCAATTTTTAACTAATAACGCTTGGGTGGAACCAACGCTTGCCAACTTCTTTCAATACAGACAAACCAGAATTTGTAAGATAAAACAAAACTTAAAATCCAATATATTTCTAATTGCGCTGACTTGGCTGTTGGCAGCGTTTAATGGTGTGCTTTTCTTATTACAAATTATTTATATGACGCCCCATCGAACAACTGAACGCGTTCATTGGGACTATGCTTGGTTTCATCCAAAAAAGAAATCGGTATAAGTATGTTCAATTCAATCTTTAAATCGGAAAGACCGCTGACAGATCCAAATAAGAACAGGATATCCAATTCAGACTTAGAGGGTTTAAAACAGCGGCAGCGCACGGCCTGGGGAAATACTGAGAAGCCACAGTATTCACCATTTTCGCAGTTATTGTTTGAGTATCCAGAAGCAATTTCTCCCGCAGAATTAGAGAACCTTGGTTTTAAACCAGTCAAAACTGTCAATTTTTTAGAAGAAAATCCAGGTACTTTTATTTTTGTTAAGGGCACTAATGCACACGCATACTATTTGTTGCAGATTCAGTCCGATAGAAGCATTTTATTTTGGCGTGCATTCCACCAACCAACTCCAGCCATCTCGGCAAATAATGCGACAAATGCAATTGTTTCTTGGAAATTAGACACTGGTCAGTACTATGCGTATCCTGGGCAACTAATGACTGAAGCAATGATAAGTTGGCCGTATTATCAAACTAATTCTTCTCAGGTACCCCTATTAGGTCAAATGTGGGAAAGTCAAGTTTCACAACTATGGGTTAGAGGAGTCTCAACCACCGAAGATGGAGATGGGATAGTTGACTCGCTTTCGTGGTCACAGGAAGTAAGGAATTCACTGCTTAGACAAGTAGCGACAGAAAGAATTGGATTAAAACCAATTCCAACTTCTCCTTCACTGTTTTTTGCTGGTCTGTCGCCAGAAAAAGCGCTTCTAAGATTCGATACTCAAACACCTGAGCAAGTAGCCCAACATATCAATTTATTAGCTAGACTCTTACTAAGTCTTTTTTTTCTCACTGAAAGAAATGGCATTGATATAGTTTACAAATTAACGAGATCAAGCCTCTATGATTCACCAAGAGTTTCACAGTCAGAATGGACATTGGCTAGGTTAAAATCCGTTTTTCCAATAAACTCATTTTTTGTTCCCGGGTTAATTGAGTCAAGTGAAACTAGTAGAATATTGGTTTCTTCTCCTAGCCAGTTGATCACTATAAACAATGGAAACCTATTTGACGAAATAGGCAATCTTGGAATGACAGTTTCAACTCAAGCTGACTTGGAATTGGTGAAGCGAAACTTAACTCAAAAAGCTGAGGTGGAAAACAAAAGGAGGGCAAACGGACCACTTCTAACTCTTGTAGAGGGTGGTTCTGATCAGAAAAACAAGTATTTTATTATGTTAGCGGAATCTATATTGCGTGAAAGTCGAACAGAAAAAGACACCATAATCCATGGTGCAAGATTAAACTATTTCTATGATCTTTTTCAAACGGCTGATAAAGTTTATGGGGCAACGATTGGCACTCCTTTAAAATTAGATCAAGTGCAACGATTGGAACACCTAATTTCTAAACTACCAGAAGTGGGTTATGAGGCGCTTCTCCTTAACTCTTGGGAATATTTACAGTCAATAGGTTTAAAATTAACTGCTTTTGAATTTTCAGAAATAGTAACTATCGTATTTGGGAGTTCCTGGTTTGGAACAGGAGAAAATTTTGGAGGTACAAATAGCTCTGGCTCTGGATTTCATGGAGGAATTTTATTGAAGTGAAAATAACCATCATTCTTGTAACTGGCGTTTTTGACTTACTGCACTCTGAGCACGTTGCGTTTTTACAAAACGCCAAAGATTTGGGGGGATGCCTAGTTGTTGGAATTGAATCTGATTTGAGGGTGAGGAAGCTGAAGGGTGAGGGGAGGCCAGTTCAATCGGCGTTGGAAAGAAAAAAGGCACTTATCGCTTTGAAGTTTGTTGACAAGGTTTTTATTTTACCCAATCAGTTTGAAACAGAATCAGACCATCTTCACTTGTTGAAATTAGTTAAACCCGATATATTGGCCGTATCGTCTCACACGCCGCATTTGGATGTGAAGCGACGGCTTATGAAGCGGGTTGGCGGAAAAGTTGCAGTAGTAAGAAATCATAACCCCAGCATTTCCACCACAAAAATACTACAAAAAAATCAATGAACATAATAATTACTCTATTAATTGATTAATACTTGAATGCAGTATCTTTAATATAAGTGAGCAAATACTATGTCTAAATCAACATCTGTTTATATTTGTCAAAATTGCGGTTGGCAATCACCGCGATGGGCCGGTCAGTGTGCTTCATGTAATAGCTGGAATAGCTTGATAGAAGAGATCCAAACCACTGCTTCAAAGCAGAAAAAATCTCAATCAGAGATTGCTGTTGTCTCGTTTAATCAAATTGAGGAGTGGCAAAATGGTGAGCGCGTTAGTACTACCATTGGGGAACTAGATAGGGTGCTTGGAGGTGATACTAAATGTGGTCTGGTGCCAGGGGAGGTTATTTTGTTGGGTGGAGAACCAGGAATTGGCAAATCAACGCTACTTACTCAAGTAGCAATGGGAATGATCACAAATAGTACTCAAAAAAGTGCAAAATATGAAGATATTATCTATGTTGCTGGTGAGGAGAGCCCACAACAAGTTGGACTTAGAATCCGCCGATTACTTGCTAGTAGACATAATAACAAAAGACAAATAAAAGACGAAGACTGGAGCACAAGACTGGATAAGTTGAAGTTTATTACATCAACAGACGTTGATGAGTTGGTTGTACATCTCAGCAACCATCCACCAAAGTTGGTTATTGTAGATAGTATTCAGACTCTAGTGACACAGGATTTATCTGGATCTGCTGGCTCAATAGGACAAGTTCGGGAGGTGACCGATCGATTAATAGGTGTCGCAAAAACCCATCATATTCCCATGTTTCTGGTTGGCCACGTAACCAAGGATGGTAAATTGGCAGGACCCATGGTGCTCGAGCACCTCGTCGATGCAGTTTTGGAGCTTAAAGGTGAAAAAACAAGTGAGTTGCGTATACTTAGATCACAAAAAAACCGATTTGGAGCAACTGACGAGGTCGGTGTTTTTCGCATGACAGACCAAGGATACCAGGAAGTCAGTAATCCGAGTGAATATTTCTTGGAAACAAGAGA